>DASYQE010000353.1:0-2831 GCA_036005805.1 Candidatus Polarisedimenticolia bacterium
CATGCTCAGCGCAGGCGCTTCGTCTTCCAGTCGGCGAGGATCTGCCGCGCGGCGTTCCAGCCGGGGGCGCCGGTGACGCCGCCGCCCGGGTGCGTGCCGGCGCCGCACAGGTAGAGGCCGCGCACGGGGGTGCGGTAGCGCGACCAGCCGGGGAGCGGCCGGCCGAGGAAGAGCTGCCCCAGGTTCAGGTCGCCGTGGAAGATGTTGCCCTCGGTCAGGCCGAAGCGCTCCTCGAGATCGACCGGCGACAGGATGTCGCGCGCGACGATCGAGCGCTTGAAGTTCGGCGCGAACTCGTCGATGGCGTCGGTGACGCGGTCGGCGAGCCGTTCGCGCTCCGTGCGCCAGTCGCCGTCGGCCAGCCGGTAGGGCGCGTACTGCACGAACGCCGTCAGGACGTGCTTGCCGGGCGGCGCGAGCCCCGGGTCGAGGTGCGTCGGGACCACGCAATCGACGTACGGCTCCTGCGACGCGCGTCCGTGCTTGGCGTCGTCCCAGGCCCGCTCGTGCGCCTGCATGTCGGGGCAGATGGTGAAGTCGCTCTTCTCGGCGGGCGAGCCGCCCGTCGGCATCTGCGGCAGCACCGGCGCCTCCGACAGCGCGTAGTTGATCTTGGCGCAGGGTCCGGCCATCTTGATCGCCGCCACCTCGCGCAGGAACCCGGAGTCGAGCTCGCGCCGCTCGACGAGGCCGAGGAAGGTGCGCTTCGGGTCGGCGTTGCTGACGACGACGCGGGCGCGCAGCTCCTCGCCCGAAGCCAGCCCGACGCCGTCTGCGCGCCCGTTGGCGACGAGGACGCGCGCCACCGCGGCCCCGGTCCGCACCTCGGCGCCGAGCGATCGGGCCGCCGACGCGAGCGCCCCGGTGATCGCCCCCATTCCTCCTTCGACGTGTCCCATGAAGCCCTGCGCCAGCTCGTCGCCGCCCGACAGGGAATGGAACAGGAGCCCGGACGCCGAGCAGGGGGTCATCGGCCCGCCGTGCGCGCCGAGGACGTTGGAGCAGCCGATGAGGTTCTTCACCTCCGGGCTCTCGAAGCGCGAGTCCACGAGGTCGAAAACGCTCGCGGTCAGGAAGCGCGCCAGGCGCCCGGCCTCGGCCTCGCCGATCGTCCGGAACCGTTTCCCCAGCCGCCACAGCGACGGCAGCGCCTTCGCCCCCTCGTCGAGCGGCGGCGTCGTTTCCATGAAGAACGGCTCGAGCCAGCGCGCCAGCCCCTTGATCTCCTCGTCGAAGGCGAGGAACGCCTCGGCGTCCTGGCGCGAGAACGCCGCGATGCCGGCGGCCGTCCTGCGCGGGTCCTGCCAGAGGTAGAGGGGCTTCCCGTGCCGCGACGGCACGAACAGGATCGGGTCGCACGGCGTCATTCGCAGGCCGTGGTTCTGCAGGCCGAGCGATCGGATGACCTCGGGCCGCATCATGCTGGCGATGTACGCGCCCGTCGAGGCGCGGAAGCCGGGGGCGATCTCCTCGGTGACGCACGCGCCCCCGACGACATCGCGCCGCTCGAGCACGACGGTGCGCAAACCGGCGCGCGCCAGCAGTCCCGCCGTGACGAGACCGTTGTGCCCGCCGCCGATGACGATCGCGTCCCAGGGCTTCATGCGGGCGCGCTCCGGCCGCCGGCGCGCCGCCCCGCCACCGGGGTCGGTCGCGCCGGGAGCCTACGCCATGATCGGGTCATCTTTGTAGCGGGAGCGCAGAAGGGCGCCGCGCCGGAAGCGATCGTGCGCCAGGGGCGCGATGTCGAGGCTCGTCCTGCCGTCGAGGATGAGCTCGGCGATGAGGCGTCCGGTGACCGGCGCCTCCTTGAAGCCGTGGCCGGAGAAGCCGCAGCAGAGCAGGAACCCTTCGACTCCCTCCGCCGCCCCGAGGATCGGATGGAAATCCGGCGACCCTTCGAGCAGACCGGCCCAGCCGCCGCGCACCGTGCCGCCGCCGAGGCGCGGCATGGATCGCTGCAGCCGCAGCGCCACGTCCTCGACGTACTCGTCCGACGGCTGCGTCGGGTAGGCATCCGGATCGAGCGCTCCTTTGTAATAGGAGTTCCCCTCGGCCATCACCTGGCCCATCCCCTCCGGCCGGTACGACAGGCCGTTGACGAAGTCGTAGACGCTCGGTGTGCTGATCGGGTACGGCTCGCCCTCGGGCGCGCGGATCACCGCCTCCTCGATCAGCTCCAGCTTCAGCGCCACTTCGACTCCGGCCCAGCGGGCGACGCGATCGGCCCAGGGCCCGGCCGCGTCGACGACGGCGCGGCAGGCGATGGCGCCCTGCGGGGTCTCGACCCCGGTGACGCGCCGGCCATCGCGCACGAGCCCGGTCGCGGGTGTGCGCTGCAGCACGGTCACGCCGCGCTCCTTCGCGGCCGCCGCGAAGGCGACCGTGGCGCCGTAGCCGTCGCCGTAGCCGGCGTTCGCCTCGTACGCGAACGCCACCGCGCCCGTGGTGTCGAGCCCCGGGACCCGGCCGCGCGCCTCGGCCGCGTCGCACATCGCGACCGGCACGCCTAGCTTTTGCCCGAGGGCGACGTTCAGGCGCAGCGCTTCCTCGTCCTTCGGTCCGACCATCAGCACGAGCCCGTTCTCGACGAAGCCCGAGTGCCCGCCCACCTCCCGGTCGAAAGTCGAGAAGAAGTCGCGCGCCTGCCGCGCGATCTCCGTGACGATCGGGGTCGAATAGTGCTGCCGGATGACGCCGCCGGTGCGGCCGCTGCACCCGGACGCCAGGGTTTCCTTCTCGAGCAGCACCACGTCGGTCATCCCGCGGCGCGCCAGGTGGAAGGCGATGCTCGCCCCCTGGATGCCGCCGCCGACGATCACCACCTCCGC
>DASYQE010000354.1:0-2573 GCA_036005805.1 Candidatus Polarisedimenticolia bacterium
CGCCCAGGCGCACTTCCTCGCGCCGATGGAGGTCGAGGAGCGCGAGCGGGAGCCCGGTCTGCGCCCGGAGTACGAGTTCGAGCCGGATGCCGACGAGTTGCTGAACGCGCTGCTGCCGAAGTACCTCAACACGCGGATCTACGCCGCGCTGCTGGACTCGGCGGCCAGCGAGTCGGCCTCGCGTCGGCGGGCCATGAAGAGCGCCTCCGACAACGCGGACGACCTCCTCAGGCGGTACACGCGCGAGATGAACACCGCGCGGCAGGCCTCGATCACCCAGGAAATCAGTGAGATCGTCGGCGGCGCCAACGCGCTGGCCGCGGCGGGAAGTGATGAGTGATGACTGCTGTTGCTGAACCGACGACGGAAACCGGTGTCGGCCGGGTGGTCCGGGTCATCGGCCCGGTTGTGGACGCTGAGTTCCCGCGCGACGCCATGCCCGACATCTACAACGCGCTGCACGTCGACGTGACCCTCGCCGAGGGCACCAAGACGCTGACCCTCGAGGTGGCGCAGCATCTGGGCGACAACGTCATCCGGGCCATCTCGATGCAGCCCACCGACGGGCTGGTCCGGGGGGCCGAGGTCACCGACACCGGCGACGCGATCACGGTGCCGGTCGGCGACGTGACCCGCGGCCACGTGTTCAACACTCTCGGGCAGGTCCTGAACGCCGACGAGTCCACCCTGAACATCACCGAGCGGTGGGGCATCCACCGCAAGCCGCCGGCATTCGCCGATCTCGAGCCGAAGACGGAGATGCTGGAGACCGGCATCAAGGTGCTCGACCTTCTCGCGCCGTACGTGCGAGGCGGCAAGATCGGCCTGTTCGGCGGCGCGGGCGTGGGCAAGACGGTGCTCATCCAGGAGATGATCATCCGGGTCGCCCGCAACTTCGGCGGTACGTCGGTGTTCGCCGGCGTGGGTGAGCGCACCCGCGAGGGCAACGACCTCATCCTCGAGATGGAAGAGGGTGGCGTTCTCGACAAGACCGCGCTGGTCTTCGGGCAGATGGACGAGCCGCCGGGCACCCGCCTGCGCGTCGCGCTGTCCGCGCTGACCATGGCGGAGTACTTCCGGGACGTCCAGAAGCAAGAGGTGCTGCTCTTCATCGACAACATCTTCCGGTTCACCCAGGCCGGCTCCGAGGTGTCCACGCTGCTCGGCCGCATGCCGTCGGCCGTGGGCTACCAGCCCACGCTGGCCGACGAGATGGGCGAGCTGCAGGAGCGGATCACGTCGGTGCGCGGCAGGGCGATCACCTCGATGCAGGCGATCTACGTGCCCGCCGACGACTACACCGACCCGGCACCGGCCACCACGTTCGCCCACCTCGACGCGACCACCAACCTCGAGCGGTCGATCTCCGACAAGGGCATCTATCCCGCCGTGGACCCGCTGGCGTCCAGCTCGCGGCTCCTGGCGCCGGAGTACGTCGGCGCCGAGCACTACGCGGTCGCCCGCGAGGTGCAGCGGATCCTGCAGAAGTACAAGGACCTGCAGGACATCATCGCGATTCTCGGCTTGGACGAGCTCTCCGAGGAGGACAAGGTCACGGTGCAGCGCGCCCGCCGCATCGAGCGTTTCCTCTCGCAGAACACGTACGCGGCCGAGCAGTTCACGGGCGTGCCGGGTTCCACGGTTCCGCTGAAGGAGACGATCGAGGCGTTCAAGAAGATCAGCGAGGGGGAGTACGACAACTTCCCCGAGCAGGCCTTCTTCATGTGCGGCGGCCTCGAGGACCTGGAGCGCAACGCGCACGAGCTCATGAAGGGCTGAACTGCCGATACCGAAGCATGGGCCGCGCCGCCGTAAGGTGGGCGCGGCCCATCGTAGGCGGCGAGCTTGCGCGGCCCTGCGATCATGCCTTGGATTGCGGGGACATCGAGCGGTGTGGTTGGGGATCGAGTGGCGAAGAACGGGCTGGACGGGTCCAGGCATGCGGCGAGCGGCACGCCGGCGGGCGGCAAGCCGAAGGCGAGGCGGCAGGCACCGCTCTGGGCACGCCTGTGCGCCATCTTCGGCTGCGTCCTGATGGTGGTGAGCGGCGGCGCCCTGGTCGCCAGCCAGGTCCTCGTCGCCCGGTACGCCGGCGCGGTACAGACCAAGAACCTCTTCGGCGACGAGGCAGCGGGCGCATCGAAGAAGAGCGACATCAAGGGCCCCTTGAACATCCTGCTCGTGGGCATCGACCCGCGCGACGAGTACCGGGCGCCGCTGTCCGACTCGATCATCGTCGTGCACGTGCCGCAGAGCATGGACGAGGCGTACGTCTTCTCCGTCCCGCGCGACCTCGTGGTCGACATCCCGGCGTTCGCGAAGACGAACTTCCCGGGCGGCCGCTCCAAGATCAACGCGGCGATGTCGTACGGCAGCTCGGTCGGCAACGGCAAGCACGACGTGGCGCAGGGCTTCGATCTGCTCGCCAGGACCGTCGGCCAGCTCACCGGCATCCGGAAGTTCGACGCCGGCGCGATCATCAACTTCGGCGGCTTCAAGAAGATCGTCGATGCCATGGGCGGTGTCACCATGACGATCGACCAGGACGTGAAGTCGGAGCACCTGCAGCCCGA
>DASYQE010000355.1:0-8536 GCA_036005805.1 Candidatus Polarisedimenticolia bacterium
CCATCTGTCCTAACCCCTAGACGATAGCGCCATGCCGGCCTGGTTCCGGGACAGGGATTCGAACCCCGATTCCTTGGTCCAGAGCCAAGTGTCCTGCCGTTAGACGATCCCGGAACGGAAGCGCGATTCTAGTGAAGCGACCTCGACGCGTCAACCGGTGAACTCGCCTGCTTCGAGGCGTCCGGCTATGCGGTTCAGCCTCTCGACCGCGCGCTTTTGGCCGATGAGCACGAGCACGGCGAAGGCGCTCGGCCCGACCGCGGTGCCGAGCAGGGCGACGCGCATCGGGTGGATGTAGAGGGCTGCGGCTTCCTTTTTGGAGGTCGCGAGCTCGCGCAGCGCCGCCTCGCTCGCCGCTTCGTCGAACGGCCGCAGCGCCGCGACGGCCGCCGCCAGCGCCCGCAGGCGTGCCGCGACCTGCTTCGCTCCGCCGCTTTTCTCCGCCGTGAGGTACTTCGCCGCCGCCTGCGGGTCGATCGGGTAGTCCTCCCCCAGGAACGGCTTCGCGTCGCGCGGGAAATCGGTGAGCCGGCGGCTCCGGGCCTTGAGCGTCTCGAGGACGCGCAGGAACCAGTCGCGCCGCGCGCCGCCCGCCGCGAGCTCCGGCCCGAGCAGCCCGGCCGATTCGAGGTACGGCTGCGCCACGTCGTACAAGGCCTCGCCCGGCAGCTTCTGGATGTATTCGCTGTTGAGCCACTCGAGCTTCTGCTCGTCGAACACCGCCCCCTTGCGGTTGACGGCGGCGATGTCGAAGGCGGCCACCAGCTCCTCGCGCGTCATCACCTCGCGGCCGTCCCCCGGCGACCAGCCGAGGAGCGCCAGGAAGTTGCGCATCGCCGCAGGCAGGATGCCGGTGTCGCGGTACTCGGTCACCGAGACCGCGCCGTGCCGCTTGCTCAGCCGCTTCTTGTCGGATCCGAGGATGAGCGGCAGGTGCGCGAAGGACGGCGGCTCGTGACCGAGCGCGCGGTACAGGAGGATCTGCTTCGGCGTGTTGCTGATGTGGTCGTCGCCGCGGATGACGTCGGTGACCTTCATCGCCACGTCGTCGGCGACGCAGGAGAGGTTGTAGGTCGGCGAGCCGTCCGAGCGCAGAAGGACCAGGTCTTCGATGACGCCGTTGTCGAACGAGGTGGGGCCGTGCACGCGGTCATCCCACGCCGTGACGCCCTCCGGAACGCGGAAGCGCAGCGCCGACGTCAGCCCGCGCCCGCGACGCTCCTCCCGCTCCGCGGCGGTCAGGCGAAGGCAGGTGCGGTCGTATCGCCACGCTCCGCCTTGCGCCTCGGCGGCGCGACGGCGCGCCTCGATCTCCTCGATGGCGCAGAAGCACGGGTACGCCTTGCCCTCGGCCTCGAGGCGGCGCGCCAGGGCGCGGTGCTCCTCGACGCCGCGTGACTGGAAGAACGGCCCCTCGTCCCAGTCGAGGCCGAGCCAGGTCAGCCCCTCGAGGATCGTCCGGACGCTGGCCTCGTTGCTGCGCTGGAGGTCGGTGTCCTCGATCCGGAGGATGAAGGTCCCTTTCCGGGCCCGCGCGTAGAGCCAGTTGAACAGGGCCGTGCGCCCTCCCCCGACGTGCAGGAAGCCGGTCGGGCTGGGAGCGAAGCGGACGCGGGGTCCGCCGGACCGCGTGGGATTGGTCATGGGAGGGGGATTAAAGCCGAATCGACGCCCCGCCGACAAGGATCATGGCAGGGGGAACCGTCACGGCGTCCCCCCCCCGGTCTGTCGCGGCCTGCCGGCGCCGCGTCCCGGCCGGGCCCGCCATGTGGAATCGACATTGCGCCCACCGGCCGCGCACAGTATAAGGATGGCTCTCACACAGGAAGGAGGCCCTCATGCCGCCTGGGAGCCTTGCCGACCTTCGTTTTCGCCTGGCCGTCGCCGCGCTTGCGGCGACCGCCGTCATTCCCGTCGCCTCCGGCGCCTCGCAGCGCACCGTCCCGCCGTTCGCCCCCGGGTTCCCCATCCCGATCCCGCGGCCGGTCGAGTACCGCTCGCGCTGGGGATCCACCGTCGCGGTGGATCTCGATCGCGATGGCCGGGCCGAGCTGCTCGCGTCGGTTCCCTCGGGTGACCTGCTGCTCGTCGATCAGGGCGGCGTGCGCGTCCCCGGCTGGCCGCCCTTCCTGGGCGACCTGCCGCAGCCGGCGTGGCCGGTCGGCCAGCCCGGGATCGGCGACCTCGACGGCGACGGACGGGACGAGGTGGTGGCCTGCCTCAACGCCGGCAGCAATCCACGCCGCGTCTTTCTGCTGGCGTGGCGCCGCGACGGCAGCCGCGTCGCCGGGTGGCCTCTGGAGATCCCGACGCTCGACATGCGCGCCGGCTGTTCCCCCGGCGGCACGCTCGTGGCCGATCTCGATCGCGATGGCCGCGCCGAGGTGGCGCAGGCGATTTCACCCGCGGAGATCGACGTGTACGACGGCGCGGGGCAGGCGCTTGCCGGCTGGCCGTTCCATCCGCCGCGGCGCGCTTCGGGCGTCGCTCCGGCGATCAACGCGCGGCTCGCCGCCGCCGACGTGGACGGTGACGGCGCCCTCGAAGTGATCGCCGTCGAATCGGGCCTCGGGCCGCTGCTGCACGCCATCGGTGTGTCGGGAGGCGAGGCGACCCGCTATCCCCGTCTGTTGCCCGAGGTGGTGTCGGAGCAGGCGCCGGCGGCCGGCGACCTGGACGGGGACGGCATGGCGGAGGTGGTGCAGGCCACCCAGCCCGCGTCCCCCGAGTTCGTGCGCACGCCCGAGACTCTCCCGTCGCGGCTGGCGCTGCCGGCGATCCAGGTCGAAGGAACGGCGCCGGCGGTGGGACCGCCGGGAGCGCTCCACACCCTGCACCACGACGGCGGCGAGGCGAGCGGCTGGCCGGTGCCCCTCTCCGAAGGGGCGCTGTGGGGCGCCATCCTCGCCGACCTCGACGGCGACCGCCGCAAGGAGATCCTGCAGGGGGACGGCGACCTGCTCCACGGCTTCGACGCCGAAGGCCGGGCGCTCAAGGGGTTCCCGCTGACCATGCGCCGACTGTTCACGCGCGCGACCGTGCGCGTCGATTCGGGCTGGGTGGCGGGGGATCTCGACGGCGACGGCGCGCTCGACGTGACGCGCGCGCTCGGGCGCATGGATGCCGACGGCACCGCCCTGCGCATCGCGGCGATCCAGGGGCGCGACGGAACGCCGGTTCCCGGCACGCCGTGGACGGTCGAGGGCATCCTTCCCGCGTCGAACCCGACCCTCGTCGATCTCACCGGCGACGGCCGCCCCGAAGTGGCGATCCTGGCGGTGGACGGCATCACCGGCGCGTGGAGGCTGCTCGCCTGGAACGTCTCGGCCTTCCGCGGCCTCCGGGCCGGGACGAAGGCCGATGTGCTGCGCGGGGTGACTCCGGGGACGATCGGTCCTGTTCCCGTGAGGTGAAGCGCCCGTCCGGGACCCGGACAGGCTTTCAGTTGGACGCGGCCGGCTCGGGCGAGTACATCTGCGCCGCCGTCTGCTTGCCGTACAGCACGAGCGCGACCACCAGGTGACTCTTGCCGGTTCCCGGGTCGACGCCCTGAGGCTGATCGGGCAGCGGCCGCAGCGGGGCCTCGATGTCGATGGTCATCTTCGTCTCGAGATGGGCGGTCTGGAAGAACCCGGCGTCGAGATCGAAGATCGCCTCACCGTCCCCGCCGCCACCGATGACGCACGTGGTGCGGGGCAGCTTCGGAGGCGTCGCGGGATCGATGACGTAGGTCGCCTTGTCGGAGAACACCACCTGCCGGCCGCGCACCTCCTTGAACGTCAGGACCCGGGTCAGCTGCGCGGCGACGTCCTCGAGACCGTTGATGGTCAGGCGCGACGGCAGCGGCATCGTCGTCGTGAACGTCAGGGTCTCGCCCGGCTTGAGGGGTTTGGAGGCTTCGAGGACCGGCAGCACCTTGTCGAGCAGCGGGAAGGAGAGGCGATTGATGTCCGTCATGTCCTCGGGGCCGGCCACCTTCTTCTCCTCGAGGATGGCTCCGTGCGCATCGAACCGGCCGTCCCACGCGAGACTCTGGACGTCGCGGGTCACCGTCGGTCCCATGGTCTTGGTCTGGCCGTGCTCGGCGAGGTCCACCATGTAGCGCGCCACCTGCCGGTGGAAGGGAACGTTGCCGTTCTCCTCCGCCTCGTGCGTCGAGGTGATGTGCTGGATCAGCTCGGTGCGCTCGGTCCCCTTCATCCGGTTGCCCCAGAAGGTGAAGCTGTCCGTGTAGGCCGGCGGGGTCTCGAAGGTCACGTCCTGGATGGTGGATTCGAGGCGTCCTTCGAACGAATAGGACGAGCGGGCCCAGACGCGCGGCGTCAGGGTGACCGGCGCGACGTTCGCGGGGACCGCGGCGGGGGGGGCCGTCTGCTTCTTCGGCGCGGCCGGCTTGTTCGTGGGCTCCGGCTTCGCGCCGGGCGCGGGCCCGACCATGCCGGGAGGCGGGAGGACCGGCGAGTCCTGCGCCGCCGGCAGCGACATCGACCCGGCCACGAGAGGCAGCCCCGCCAGCGCGACGAGCGCGGCAGGGATCCGCGGGCGCGCCCGGCGGCGGCCTTCCAGGCGGCGCACGATCACATCACGTACTTGCCCGATCCGTCGTCGGGCCCGGTGTCGCCGCCGTCGCTCTCTTCGGGTTGATCTTTCCAGTACTCGTCGATGGCGCGGCGGATGGGCGTCTCCTCGGGGATGCGGACGTTGTGGATGGCCCCGAGGAGGAGCAGCGCCTGTCCGACCTGGGCCATGTCCTGCGACAGCACGCGGCGCAGCGGATCGATCAGCTCGCGCGCTCCGAACAGCGACATCCAGCGCGCCGCATCGGCCGGTCCCGCGGCCTCGGCGAAGGTGTCGAAGTGGTCGAGCACGAGCTTCAGCGCCTTCGGCGTCCCCATCTCGGCCAGGACCATCAGCAGGCTGTGCGCCGCATCGGCGCCCAGGCTCCCCGCTTCGAGGCGGGCGCGCGCCGGCTCGACGACCGCTTCACCGATGGCCGCCAGGGCGTGCTCGGCCGCTTCATAGAGATAGGAGTTGTCTTCGGCCAGCGCGTCGAGGATCTCGCTCGCGGCGCCGGCGTTGCCGAGCGCGCCGAGCGCCTCGAGCGCCATCACCTGCGGGAAGAACGGTCCGCGCATGGCGAGCAGCGCGAGGCACCGCTCCTCGACCGCGCGCCGCGCCTCCGAGCGGCGCGGGCTGCCGGCCGGACCGGCGGCGTCCACGGCGGCGCGCAGCGCCTCCGGCAGCGTCTCGAGAAGCCCGCTCGTCTCCGCTTCGAGCAGCGGCAGGAGCGCCTCGAGATCGGTCCCGGCACGCCGCACCTCGAGCTCGTAGTTGCGGTAGCGCGCCATCTTGATCACCGCCGAGAGAAGGAAGCCGATGACCCACTCGCGCAGGTGCGGCCCCAGCCCTTCGACCGCGCGCGCCACTTCGGGGTCCGCCCAGAACGACGCCGCCTCCTCGATGCGCCCGGGGAGATCGTCTCCCGGAGCCCGGCCGGCGGATCGCGCCAGGCCGCGCACGGTGTTGGCGAGCTGCAGGGCGCTCGTGTCGTAGGCCCCCTCTTCGAGAGCCCGGCCGAGCCCCGCCTCGATGGCCGGCGACAGGGCCGGCAGCAGCGTGCAGTCGTAGGCCGATTCGATCGCCTTGAGGGTGCGGGCCAGGTCGATGCGGCCGCTCAGCGTCGTGCGGAAACACCAGCCGCAGTCGTCGATTTGCAGGTGGTCCATGAGAACGCGGAACGCCTCGCCGGTCGCCTCGCTGTCCGAGGTCGGGCCGGTCCCGCGCCACTGCAGCGAGCGCAGCCACGCCTGCAAAAGCGGCCGGTATTCGCCGGGACGCACGTGCGACAGCGCCGCCGCCAGGATGGGAGGCGACCCGAACCAGTCGGCGCGCCGCTTCAACACCTCCTGCATCGCCGCGCGCGCCGGTGGATCGCTGCGCTCGGCGAGCGCTTCGAGAATCGCGGCCCAGCACTCCTCGTCGAGATCGCGGCGCGAAGCCGCGTCACGCACCAGGTCGAGCCCCTTCGGCGCCTTGAGGCGCACCAGCGCCTCGATCGCCCGGGCTGCGGCGAGGCCGCGCAGCCGCTCGGCCCCCCGGGCCAGCGGGCCGGCGTGGTCGGGCCCGCCGTGGTGCCCGAGCTGCGAGGCGACGAGCTCCGGGGTCAGGTCGTGATCGTCGAACAGGAACGGGGCGAGCGCGCCCACCGATTCGCCCGGGTAGAGGCGGGCCAGCCGCTCGGCCGCCCAGTAGCGCACCTCGGGATCTTCGTACCGCAGGTAGCGCTCGAGCTCCTGGCGCGACCAGAAGGGGTGACTCATGACAGTGGAGGGTCTCCGTGGACGGGCGCGATTATAGCCGATGGTCCGCGCGCCCCCCAGAGAAGGATCGGCCTCGCGAAGGCCTTTCGAAAAAGAATTCCGGCGCTTCATGAGCGTCCGAGCCCCGCCTCTCTTGAAGAGGATGGCCGGCCCGGTCGAAAAAGAGGCATTCAACCCTTTTCGGGCCGGCCGCGTTCTCGAAGGCATGCCGGCTTTCCAGAGGAAGCGCCAGCGTCAGCGCGGTGAGATCCTCCAGGGTCTCGTCCTGGTCGTCGCCTCCACCTGCCTCGCCCTGGGCCTGGCCGAAGGGGCGGTCCGGCTGCTCCTTCCGCCCCCGGAACGGGTCACCGTCCTGAGCGTCGAGGACCTCGACGCGAGGCTCCGGCGCGAAAACGGCGATCCGAAAAAGCTCGGCTACAAGGGCGCCGTCAACGCCTTGTTCATCAAAACCCCGACCGGCCGGCGCCTGCGGGCCTCGACCGAGGTGACCATCGAGAACCATTACCTCAGCCATCGCACCATCGTGCTGCGCACCAACGCGCTGGGGTTCCGCGGGCCCGAGATCGGACCGAAGACCCGGCCGCGCACGCTCTTCCTCGGCGATTCGATCACCATGGCCCACGACCTTCCGGAAGAGGAGACGTTCGTCCATCTCGTCGGCGAAGAGCTGCAGGCGTCCGGATCCCCGGTGGAGACCGTGAACGCCGGCGTCGGCGGGATCGGCCTCGAGACCGAGCTGGCGATGCTCCGGGAGACCGGCCTGCGCGTCGATCCGGACACGGTCGTCCTGGAGTTCTATCTCAACGACGTGCAGCAGTCGCCCGGCGTCCGCATCCTGCCGGTGCCGTCGCTCTTCGGCTGGAGCGCGCTGGCGCGTTACGCCTCGTCGGCCGTGCCGCGCCTGCTGGCGCGCGACGACTGGGAGATCGACGCGGACGAGATGGACGGCTGGCGGCGCGAGATCGCGCAGCGCGCGCCCCAGGGTCCGGGCGATCCGACTCAGAGCGTCGCCGCCTTCAACGGCCTGGTGCAGGAGAACTACCGCGACTGGGGCAGCGCCTGGAGCGCATCGGTCTGGACCCGGCTCGATCCGATCCTGGCGGAGTTCAAGCGCCAGGCGGACCTGCACCACTTCCGCCTGGTCGTCGTCGCATTTCCGGTCGAGCCCCAGGTGAACGCCGCCTTCGTGGCGGACTGGCCGCAGAAACGGCTGGCGCGCAGCACGGCGGCGCTCGGCATCCCGATGCTCGACCTGCTTCCGGCGCTGCGCGCGGCGGCGCAAAGGGGCGGCGAACCGCTCTTCTACGACGTCTGCCATCACACGCCCGCCGGCAGCCGCGTCGTCGCCGAGGCCATCGCGGAGTTCCTGCGCGCGCCGCGCGGGACCTCGAAGGGCTGAAGCGACACGCGGGATCGTCCCGTCGAGGGTCGTGCTACGCTCCCGCCCCCGCTCCCGCGGCGGGAAGAAGGAGGCCCGCATGCGCGTCACACTGAAAGCGTTCGCGTTCGCTCTCGTCTTCGTCGCCCTGTCCTCCGTGGCGGCGCCGGCGCGCGCGGTCGGCGCCGAAGTGAACTGGAAGTACGTCGAAGCCGGCTATCTCAACGTCGACGTCGACGACCTCGACGAGTCGGGGGACAACTACTTCGTCGGCGCCGCGTTCAACCTGGGCAAGCACTTCCACCTGATCGGCCAGTACACCAACGGCGAGCTGGCTCCCGACTTCGATTTCACGCAGACGCGCATCGGCTTCGGCTGGCACGGGCTGCTCGGCGACCGCGCCGACGTGGTGGGCGAGGCGTACTGGGTCCAGCAGAAGAACGACGCGCCCGGCGCGGACAGCGAGACCAACGACGGCTACAGGCTGACCGCGGGGATCCGCTTCGTGCCGATCAGGCTCTTCGAGATCGACGGCTTCGCCCACTACAACGACATCGCCGACGAGTCGGACACGTCGTGGGAAGCGCGCGGCATCATCAACATCTGGCGGCTCGGCTTCGGCGCCTCGGTCGAGAAGTTCCAGGACTTCGACCAGTGGAACGGATTCGTCCGCTTCAACTTCGGCCTGCGCTAGAACCCCCGGGGCTGCACGGAAACCGAAGCGCCTGCCGGCATCGGACGGGCGCGCCGGGTCCTGACCGAATCCTGACTTGACACACCCCGGACGTGGCCGTATGAACGGCACCGCGTCAGCGAAGGGGTGGTCCCGGAAAGGACG
>DASYQE010000356.1:0-3388 GCA_036005805.1 Candidatus Polarisedimenticolia bacterium
GCCGTTCACGCCAGCGCCGCGGCCGGGACCTCGGCGGCGACGACGGAAAGGATCGTCGGCAGGTGCTGCAGGATCGGACGCCACGATTTGCCCTCGTCGGCGCTTCCCCAGATCTCGCCGCTCGTCGTGCCGAAGTAGAGCCCGACCGGATCGCGCGCATCGCTGGCCATCGCCTGGCGCTTCACCGTGAACCAGCCCTGCGCGCGCGGCAGGCCCGCGTCCTGGCGCTCCCACGTCGCCCCCGCGTCGCGCGTGCGGTAGACCGCCGGGCGTCCGCCCGGGCTGGTGCGGGGCCACACGGTGGTGCCGTCCATCGGGAAGACCCAGGCGGTGTCTGGATCGCGCGGGTGCAGCACGATGGGGAAGCCGATGTCGCCGATGTCGGCCGGCATGTTGCGGCCGATGCGCTCCCACGCGGTGGCGGGACGATCGAGCCGGTAGATGCCGCAGTGGTTCGCCTGGTACAGCCGGTCGGGATTCTTCGGGTGCAGCGCCACGCAGTGCGGGTCGTGCCCGTAGGGGACGGTGGGATCCGGCAGGAAATCGGCCGCGACTCCCTGGTTCAGCGGCGACCAGTGGACGCCGCCATCGAACGTCTCGAACAGTCCGCCGATCGACAGGCCGACGTACATGTGGTCGGCGTCGCGCGGATCGATGAGCACCGAGTGGGTGATGGCGCCGTCGGGCGTGCTGAAGAACCCGGGCGCGTCCCACGCGACCCCGGCGGGATTGCGGTTGAACCCCTCGATGCCGTCCCAGGTGACACCGCCGTCGTGCGAACAGAAGAGGCCATGCGGCACCGTGCCGGCCCACCACACCTCGGGCTGGCTCGGGTGTCCCGGCGTCAGCCAGAAACTGGCATCCACGGCGCGGGCCTTCGCGCCATCGCCGCTCTCGCCGGCGGCGCCGCCGCCCGCGGAGGCCGTCGCTTCAGACGCGTCGGGAACCGGCGCCCTGGGGAAGGCGGGAGGACGCGTCGCCTCGGCCCAGGTGCGTCCGAGATCGCTCGAGCGATAGATGGTCGGCCCGAGATGCCCCGTCTTGGCCGAGGCGAGCAGAGTGCGGCGGTCGCGCGGGTCGAGGACCACGTGGTTGACGGTGCAGCCGAGGAAGTGCGGCCCGTCGACGCGGAACTTCCGGCGTTCCTCGTCGCCGGTGAGAATCCAGGCCCCCTTGCGCGTGCCGACGAACAGGACGACCCGCTGCGCTCCCTCGCCGCCGACGAGCGTCGACGAGGCGCGCGCCGCGCGCGCGGCGGCGGCGCGCACCACCCGGGCCGCCTTGCCGAGACCACGCTGGGCCGACGAGGGAACCGGGGGTTTCTTCGCCCCCTTCTTCAGATCGGGTTTCCGGGACGACGGCATCAGTTGACGGCGCAGGAGCCGGGGCCGCGCGGGTCGCCGCAGCGGCCGCAGCCGCCGGAGGCGTCCAGGCCGCCGCCGAAGTCGTCGCCGGGGTCGCCGCCGCCCCCCATGTCGCCGCCGAAATCGTCACCACCGCCGAAATCGCCGCCGCCGGAGTCGTCCGACTTGCGATCGGACCCGGCGACCGCGAACGCCGACCAGAGCTTCTCGAGATCGCGCCCCTGGCACTTGGGGCACGCCGGCTTCTCGTCGCCGAACACGAGGGTTTCGAAGCGTCGGGAGCACTTGCGGCAGCGGTATTCGTAGAGCGGCATGACGACCTCCGATGCGAAGCAGGAGAGGCGGGAGTCTACCACCTCGCGCGCCGCAACCCGGAACGATTTCCTAGGACGCGTCCTCGCCGCGACGGCGCGGCCGCGGCGCCGCGGCGAGCAGGTGGGGCGGCGGGCTCGCGTCCTCGCTGCGGGCGTCGCGGAAGCCCCGCACCAGCGCGCGGTGCAGGCTGGTGCGCCAGTAGCGGTGCTGGAGGTGGCGCGCCAGCGGCACCTTCTCGCCGGCGAGCCGCGCCGCCGGGTAGGCCATCCACCGCAGCGCCAGGCGGACGCGGCGCTTCAGCGGGAAGGACGGCGGCGGAATTTCCTCGGCCATCTCGGGATGGTTGCGGAGCGCCGCATAGAGCGACCGCCCGACCTTGTACTGCCGCCGGCGGAACTCCTCGAAACTGCGCGGATGGTGGTGGTGGCCCCAGGCCTCTTCGTGGTACAGCAGCCGCACCCCGGCGCGCTGCAGCCGGATCCCCAGCTCGGTGTCCTCGTACCCGTAGCGGATGTTCGCATCGAACGGGTGTGACAGCAGAAGCTCGCGGCGCGCCGCGATGTTGCAGGCGTAGAAGAAGCGCGGCCCGATGGTCTGGTCCTTGATGCGCCAGTAGGCGAACTGCGGGCCGCCGTTGTCCAGCCAGTGCCGGAACGGATCGCCTTCCAGCTCGGGAGGCCAGCGGACGCGGCCCACGACCGCGCAGGGGCCGTGCGGCTTCTCATCCTCCTGGCGCCGCAGGTGCTCGGCCACGAGCCGCGGGCAGGCCACGATGTCGTCCGCGAGGATGATCACCACCTCGCCGCGCGCCTGGCGCACGCCGATGTTGCGCGCCTCCGACACGCCGGTGTTCTCGCCGCGCGAGATGCGCAGGCGGCCCGCCCAGCGCGGGACCAGCCGCTCCAGCCGGGCCCAGGTGTCGTCGGTCGAGCCGTCGTCGCGCACCACGACTTCGAAGCACCGCGGATCGATGCCCTCCTGGCGTTCGAGCGCCTCGAGGACGCGCTCGAGGGTGGCGCCCTTGTTGTAGGTGTTGATGACGACGCTGGCCTTCATAGAGGGCCTCCATTCTAGAGGAGGATGGCGACGGTCGATGCGATAGACTCACCCACCCATGGCCGGACAACGCGCGCTGATCACGGGCATCACCGGTCAGGACGGTTCCTATCTCGCCGAGCTGCTGATCGAGAAGGGCTACGAGGTCCACGGGCTCGTGCGCCGCTCGAGCTCGATGAACCGGGCGCGCATCGACCATCTCTTCGAGGAGCATCTCTCCAGCGCCGGAACCGCCGGGCCCCACTACCTGCATTACGGCGACCTCACGGACGCCTCCTCGGTCAACCGGCTGCTGCGCGAGATCCGTCCGGACGAGATCTACAACCTCGGGGCGCAGAGCCACGTGAAGGTCAGCTTCGAGATCCCCGAGTACACCGGCGAGACCGCGGCCCTCGGGACGCTGCGGCTGCTCGAAGGCGTGCGGGAGAGCGGCCTGCAGCCGCGCTTCTACCAGGCGGGGTCGTCCGAGATGTTCGGAGGGTCGGGAGAGACGGCGCTCCACGAGAACAGTGCGTTCCGGCCCCGATCGCCGTACGCCGCCGCCAAGCTGTTCGCGCACTGGACCGCGGTGAACTACCGCGAGGCCTATGGCATCTTCGTGTGCAACGGCATCCTCTTCAATCACGAATCGCCGCGGCGCGGCGAGAACTTCG
>DASYQE010000357.1:0-7224 GCA_036005805.1 Candidatus Polarisedimenticolia bacterium
TCGACCACGTTCAGCCGGTAATAGAGGTCCTCGCGGAACTGCCCCTCGAGGATGCGGGCCTGCAGGTCCTGGTGGGTCGCGGCGATCACCCGCACGTCCACCGTCTGCGTCTGGTTGCCGCCGAGCCGCTCGAACTGCCGCTCCTGCAGGAAGCGCAGCAGCTTGACCTGCATCCCGAGCGGCACGTCGCCGATCTCGTCCAGGAGCACCGTGCCGCCCGCGGCGATCTCGAAGCGGCCGGCGCGGCGTGCCACGGCCCCGGTGAAGGCGCCGCGCTCGTGGCCGAACAGCTCGCTCTCGAGCAGCGTCTCCGGGAGCGCGGCGCAGGAGACCTTCACGAACGGCGCCTGGCGGCGCGGGCTGCGCTGGTGGAGCGCCTGCGCGATCAGCTCCTTGCCGGTGCCGCTCTCCCCGGTGATCAGCACCGAGGCCGGGCTCGGTGCCACCTGCTCCACCAGGCGGAAGACCTCGAGCATCGCGGGGCTGCGGCCGATGATGTTCTCGAAGCGGTACTTGTCATCGAGCCGCTCGCGCAGCAGGCGCGCCTCCGAAGCCAGCCGGCGGCGCGCCAGGACGGCGGCGAGCAGATGCTCGAGCTCGTCCACGTCGATCGGCTTGGTGAGGTAGTCCTCCGCGCCGGCCCGCAGCGCCCGGACCGCCGAAGCGATGGTGCCGTGGGCGGTCATCAGGACGACCGCGACGTCGGGGAAGGCCTTGCGGACGCGCTCGAGCAGCTCGTCTCCCGACAGCCTGGGCATGCGCAGATCGGTGAGCAGGATGTCGGGCGAGGTGGCGGCCACGAGCGCCAGCGCCTCCTCGCCGTCGGCGGCCAGCCGCACGTCGTAGCCGTCCTGCCGGAGGATCTCGCCGAGACTCGCGCGGGCCGTCTCCTCGTCGTCGGCGACGACGATCGTTCCTTTCGGTTCGCTCACGATCCCTCCGCGTCGCGGGCGCGGCCGGCGCGTCCTCCCGGAAGCGTCACGCGGAACGTCGTGCCGCGCCCGCGCTCGCTCTCGTAGGACAGCCGGCCGCCGTGGGCCTCGACGATGCCGCGCGAGATCGGCAGGCCCAGCCCGGTCCCGCCCCGTTTCGTCGAGGTGAAGAAGCTGAAGACGTCGAGCCCCGGTTCGATCCCCGCGCCGGTGTCGCGGACCTCGAGAATCACGCCGTCGTCGTCCGGCCGCACCGCCGCCGTCAGGACCCCTCCCTGCGGCATGGCGTCGATGGCGTTGCGCAGGAGGTTCAGGAGCACCTGCGTCATCTTGCCGCGATCGAGCGGAACCGTGGGGAGGCCGCCGGCGCACTCTTCGCGCACCTCGATCCCCTGGGCCGCGGCCAGCGGCGCGACGAGCGCGAGCGCCTCGCGGACGACGCCGGCCGCATCGCACTCCTGGCGCTGCAGGCGGTCGAGCGTCGACAGGGACAGGAACTCGCCGACGAGCGCGTCCAGCCGCTCCACTTCGCGGCGCACGTTCTCCAGCATGGAGGCGAGGCCCGGGTCGGACCCTTCGAGCCGCGCCAGCCGCCGGCCGAGGAGCACCAGCGTGAGCGAGATCGAGTTGAGCGGATTGCGCACCTCGTGCGCCAGGCTCGAAGCGAGCGTGCCGACCGCGGCCAGCCGCTCGGCGCGCATCATCTGCTGCTGCGCCTCCTGCAGCCTCACGAGCGTGGCGCGCGTCTCGCGGTGCGCCAGCGCCTCCGCCCGGCCGGTCCGGAGCTTGTTCACCGCCAGGCACGCCTGCGTCCCGACCGTCTCCAGGAACTCCAGCTCGTCCTGCGCGAAGGCGGCACCCGGGCGCCCGGCGACGTTCAGCACCCCGAGCACGCCACGCTCGAAGCGCAGCGGGATGCAGGCATGCGCGCGCGCGCCGGGTCCGAGCAGGTCGGGGAGGCGCGGGCATTCCGCGGTGTTGCGCGCCACCCGCAGGCGGCCGGTGCGGAACACGTCGAGACACAGGCAGGGACTCATCTCCCCGCCCCGGGAGCGCCGGATGAACTCCGCGGGCAGGCCGCGCGCCGCGGCGAGCGCCAGCCGTCCGCGGCTTTCCTCACCCCAGAAGATCCACCCCGCTTCGAGGCCGAGCTTCTCGACGAGCCGGTCGAGCACCGCCTGCAGGATCGGCTCCTCCTCCGTTCCCTCCTGCAGGTCGGAGCCGATCGCCCGCAGCGTCTCCAGCTCGAGGTTGCGCCGGGCCAGGAGCGCCGCCTGGTCGCGGCCCGTGTCGATGGCCCGCGCGGTCCGCAGCGCCGAGGCCACCACCTGCGCCGCGGCGCGCGCGAACGACCGGGCCGCCGCCGACGGGGGCCGGCGCGCCTGCAGGACCAGGGCTCCCGCCGTGCCGGGCTCGAGCCGCAGCGGCAGGACGAGCGGGGTCCCCTGCGGGTCACCGGCGCGCGTCCCGTGCGCGGCGCCGGGATGCTCCTCCAGCGCCCCGGTCGCCGTGAGCGCGGCTTCGGCGGCGGCGATCAGATCGCCCGCCGGTCCGCCCCTCAGCACCGCCGCGGCGCCGGCGGATCCATCCGGCAGCCCCCGCGTGACCAGGGCACCGCGGTCCGCGCCGATGGCGGCGGCGATGCGGGCGAGCCCCTGCTCGGCGATCTCCGCCGCGCCCGCGGGCGGGGCGGTGAGACGGAAGATCTCCTCGAGCCGGCCCAGCCAGTCGTCCAACCCGGTCTCTGCGCGCGCGTTCATGGAATCTGGAGGAACTCTAACAGACGGAACCTCCCGCCGCGTTCCCGGGGAAGGTCCGCGGCGGGAGGCTTGACGCGGGCGCGGTGCGGACGATCCGCATCGCGCCCCTCGAAACTCAGGCGGCCAGAGGCGGCCGCACGATCTCCACGGAGCACGGTGCGTGCGACACCATCGAGTGGCACACGCTCCCCACGAACAGCCGTCCCAGCGCCGTCGTGCCCTGCGAACCGAGCACCAGGAGATCCGCCCCCCACCGCCGGACCACGTCCAGCAGAGCGACGGTCGCCGGCTCGTCGCGCAGCTCGAAGGTCGCCTTCAGGTCGGGCCGGGCACGGAACCGGTCCAGCGCCTCCCGGATCCGGCGGTGCGCCTGCTCCCGCAGCGCCGCCTGCGCCTGGTCCCAGACGGCGCCATAGACCGCCATGCCTTCCGCCGCGAGCGGCACCGGGGCGATGGGCACCGCGGTGACCAGGCGAACCTCGCTTCCCGCCGGCCACGCCCGGTTCAGCACCTCGTTCACCGCCGCGTCGGCGTTCCTCGATCCGTCGTAGGCCAGGACGATCTTCATGACGGCTCCTTTCACTCACCCGGGACGCAGAGGACCGGGCAGGTGGCCGATCGCAGGACCTTCTCGGCCGTGCTGCCGAACAGCGCCCGCTCCATGTCGGCGGAGGGGCCGGCGGTGCCGAGCACGATCAGGGAGACGGCGGTGTCCGAGGCTTTCTTGAGGATCACCTCGTACGGATGCCCCCAGCCGATCACCGTCTCGACCGGAAGCTCGCCCTTCTCTTCCTGAAGCTCGCGCACGAGCTCCGCCAGCCGCTCGCGCCGTTCCTTCACGAGGCGCTGGCGCAGGGTCTCGGCGGTCACACCGGCCAGCATCGCCAGCTCCTCGAGGTCCGGGACGTGGATCACGTGCAGCACCATCAGCCCCGCATCCCGCTCGCGGGCCAGGGAGAGGGCCTGCCCGAGCGCGCGCCGTGCCGGCCCCGAGAAATCCGATCCGACCAGGATCGTGCTCCGGACCATCGATCGACTCGCCGCGTTCCCAGGCATCATGACCTGACCCTCCCCCTGGTTCTTCCTTCAGGCGATCTTGACGTCCACGGTGCGGGCCTTCGCCTTCTCCGTCTTGGGCAGCCACACCTTGAGCAGCCCGTCCTTGAACTCCGCCCGGATCTTCGCCGCGTCGGCGTCATCCGGAAGGGTGAACGCACGCGCGAACGAGCCGTAGGCGCGCTCGATGCGGCGGCACTTCTTGTCCTTTTCCTCCTTCATCATGGTGCGCTCGCCGGCGAGGGTGAGGACATCGTCCACGACGTTGACCCGGACGTTCTCCTTCTTCACCTCCGGCAGCTCCGCCTTGATGAGGTACTCCTTGTCGTCCTCGACGATGTCGACGAGCGGCGCCCACTCGGCCACCGTCAGCGCCTCCTCCTTCCCCGGGTTCTTCGGGCGCGCGAGCGGGCCGAAGTACCCCGGAAGGCGGCCACGGACGGTCTCCATCTCCCGGAACGGATCCCACGAGGTCAGGAACGGATCCCAGCGCGTCATCATGTCCATGGGACTCCTCCTTTTTGCGGTGGCACTTTCCCCGAGAGGTCACCGCACGTCCCGGAACAAAGCAAGTTCGGGACCAACTTCACCCGGCCCATCGGCGCGCGCCGGGGCGATCGGGTCCACGCGCCGATGCAGGAATTGCGCGGCCTGCCGGCCCGCCCGCAACAACTGCGCGCTCGCGGTGGCGACGGGGGCATCCAGGCGAGGGCGCGGCACGGAGAAGGTGAGGCTGGCGGCGCCGGCCGGCGGGGCACGCGATTCGCACGCGTCTCCGGGTGCGAGGACCGCGCAAACGGGAGGCCGGCCATGACTTCGATGACCCTCGAACGCTGGGAGACGGCGCGGCAGCAGATGGTCCGGCGCTGGGAAGAAATCGTCCGGCGCGTCGAGGCCCGCGACGCGGGGGCGGTCCTGGCCCTGGCGAACGTGCTCGATGAGTTCTGCGAGCTCGCCGCGATCGAGCGCCAGGCCGCGGCCGGCCGCGACGATCCGGCGGTGCCGGTCCTGAAGTTCCCTTCGGATGCCGCCCTGAGCGGCCGCTGTGTGTTCTGCCGGGCCTTCGTCAGCCACGGCGGCTGCTTCGCTCCGACGCACGCGCTGAACCGGGCGATGCTGGACCGCCGCTGGGAGGATGCCCGCCGGGTCGCGTCGGAGCAGCTCGAGCGGCTGCGCCGGCTCACGTTCGAGCCGTCCGCGCCCGGGGAAACGGTGCACTGAGGGGCGCCGCGGGCGCGGCGCGTTGCGTCAGGCGATCAGGGCGCTTCGACGCGCCGGACCTGCGTGACGAAATAGGACGTCTCGCCGAAGCAGGACGTCGGCAGACCCAGGTGCTGCTCGTAGTGGATGCTGACGCGCTCGCCCATCTGCTGGCTGAGCTGCGCCGCGACGGCCTCGTCGTGCACGGTGAAGGCGAACACCTCCGGCATGGCGCCGGGAAGATTGGCCATCGCCAGCTCGCCTTCCCAGGTCTTGCAGAGCCAGCCCTTCTTCGAGAACTTCTGCACGTAGCCGGCCCGTTCCCCTTCGGAGTAGGTGAACTTCCAGGCGCCCCAGGTGTAGACGACGAGCCCCAGCGCGCCGAGCAGGACGAAGGTCCAGATGGCGCGGCGCACGGAGCGGAGAAAGGAGCCTCTCGGGGCGGGCATCTCGGGGGCGGCCATCGTGTCCTCCCGGGTTTCGACCGGTCTCCGGCACAGCGCCGGCTCGCGGCCGGCGAATGAGACCACAATAGGAGGGTCGCCGCAATGCCGGCGCCGGGGAGTGGGACATGAACGTCATCACCAGCGTCGCCGTCGGCATCGGGCTCGCCGCCGCGTGCGGTTTCCGCATCTTCGTCCCGTTCCTCGTCATGGGCGCGGCGGCGCGGCTCGGATGGCTGCCGCTGTCGGGCGGGTTCGCCTGGCTCGGCTCGGACGAGGCGCTGCTGGCCCTTGCGGTGGCGACGGTGCTCGAAGCGGCGGCGTACAAGATCCCCTGGCTCGATCACCTCCTGGATCTGCTCGCTTCGCCTGCGGCGGTTCTGGCCGGAGCGCTGGCCGCGGCGGCGGTGGTCACCGACCTGCCGCCGCCCCTGCGCTTCACGGTGGCCGTGGTGGGCGGGGGAGGGGCCGCCGCCATGGTGCAGGGGGCGACGGTGCTCGCCCGACTCAAGTCCACCGCGATGACGGGCGGCCTCGGCAATCCGCTCGTCGCGCTGGTCGAGCTGGTCGGTTCGATCCTGACTTCGATCCTGGCGCTGGTCGTTCCCTTCTTCGTGCTGTTCTTCCTGGCCGCGCTCGTCGGCGGCTTTCTCGTCCTCGCTCTTCGATCGAAAGGAGCGCGCGCGTGATCGATCACATCGTGGTGAATGTCCGGGACATCAAGGCCAGCCGCCGCTTCTACGACCAGGCGCTGGCGCCGCTCGGTTACCGCCTCATCAAGGAATTCCCCGGCGGGATCGGCTACGGCCTCGGCGCCAAGGCCGATTACTGGATGATGCAGCGCGAGCCGGCTTCGACGGAAGTGCACGTGGCCTTCCACTGCGGCACCCGGTCGCTCGTGGACGCGTTCCATGCCGCCGCGGTGCGCGCCGGCGGGAAGGACAACGGCGCGCCGGGCCTGCGGACGCGCTATCACGCCGACTACTACGGCGCGTTCGTCCTCGACCCGGACGGCAACAACATCGAGGCGGTGTGCCACGAGGCGCAGCCCGCGGGGAAAAGCGGCCGGTCGTGAGCGCCGCGCGCCGCGCCGCCGCGCCGCCGGTCGGCTTCGTGTGGCACGACCGGTGTCTCCCGCACGACAACGGCCCGGGCCATCCGGAGCGGCCGCAGCGGCTGACGGCCATCCGCGATCGACTCGAGCGCGGCGGCGTGCTGGCGCGGCTGCTGGCCATCACCCCGGAGCCGGCGCCGCTCGAGGCGCTCGCACGCGTTCACGACGAGGCGTACGTCGAGGCCCTGCGGCGCGTCTGCGCCCGCGCGCCCGTGCGGCTCGATCCCGACACCGGCGTGTCGGAGGGATCCTGGGCGGCGGCGCTGCTCTCCGCCGGCGGCGGCATCGCGGCGGTCGACGCCGTGATGGAAGGGCGCGCCCGATCCGCGTTCGTCTGCACGCGCCCTCCCGGGCATCACGCCGAGCGGGATCGGGCCATGGGCTTCTGCCTCTTCAACAACATCGCCGTGGCGGCGCGCCACGCGCAGGACCGCCACGGCGTCGAGCGCGTCGCGATCGTGGACTGGGATGTGCACCACGGCAACGGCACGCAGCACCTGTTCGAGGACGACGGCACGATCCTGTACATCAGCACGCACGAGTGGCCCTTCTATCCGGGAACGGGCGCGCGCGGCGAGCGCGGCCGCGGCAGAGGGATCGGGACCACGATCAACCTGCCGCTGCCGGCGGGCTCGGGGGATGACGAGTACGAGCGCCTGTTCGAGACCGTCGTCCTCCCGGCGATCGAGTCCTTCGCGCCGGGGCTCGTGCTGATCTCC
>DASYQE010000358.1:0-15581 GCA_036005805.1 Candidatus Polarisedimenticolia bacterium
CACCTGTCCCCGTACACCGGCACGTTCACTCCCTACGTCTCCGGCCTGGACGGCTGGGTCCCGATGGTCCAGGCGATCCTCGCCTTCTGATCACCTGCCGAGATTCTCCAGGGCATAGCGCAGCGGCTGGCCCGAGACCTTGACCAGCCCGTCGAAGGGCTGGTTCAGCTCAAGGATCAGGAACACCGCCGCGGCCACTGAGACGGCCGCGATGAAGAGCGCCACCTTGACCGTCATGTTCTTCGGCGAGAAGAGGCCGAAGCTCATGAAGGTCACCCCCAGCCAGAAGATCACGACGACGAGGAACACGGTCGGAACCGCGCCCGCCGTGCTGCTGAGCAGCAGCCACCGCGTCTTCATCACCTCCTGGAGAAGACCCAGCGACTGCGACTTGTACCAGCGCTGCGTGTCGGTGCCGGGATCGAGATCGAGGATGGCGCGCTGGACCGCTTCACCGCCCTGGCCGGGCTGGAGCCCGGTCGCGCCCCGGAGCGGCGCGCCGAGGGCGGGCCAGGTCAGCTCCAACCGGCTGCGGACGACTTCCTTCAGGGAATCGCGGGCCGGGGCCGTTTCCGGACCGTAGCCCGCGAGCAGACGGTCGAGGGAGAGAAGACTGGCGGCGCTCGTCCGGACGGCGCTGTCCTGCGCGTCGAAGGTGCCCTTGGCCGAGGCGGTGACGAGCCCGAGCAAAAGGGCCGTCATCGTGGCCACCAGTCCCATGCCCACGCGCACGACGTCCTGCGATTCCTTGTCCAGCTGCGAGGGAGGCAGCACCGACCGGAGCCTCATTCCGGCCAGCGCGCTGCCGAAGGTGCAGAAGAGAGTGACCGAACCGATCGCGAGGGCGTTCACGGGAGTCTCCTCATGGGCTTGCTGCACCCGCCGGTGGCTCTCGCGTCAGCCGCGGTACGCCTGTTCGAGCGTGGCGAGGTCGAGCTTGACCATCTGCAGCATGGCGTCGGAGACCCGCTTCGAACGGGCGCGATCCGGATCGGCCATCCAGGTCATCAGGTGCTCCGGGACGATCTGCCAGCGCAGACCGAACCGATCGTTGAGCCAGCCGCACGCCTGGGCCTTGCCGCCCCCCTGGAGCAGCGCGTTCCAGTAGCGGTCCAGCTCCGCCTGGTCCCTGCACAGCACCATCATCGAGATCGCGTCGTTGAACTCGTGATGCGGGCCGGCCGTCATCGCCTGGAAGGGCTGCCCGAAGAGCGTGAAATCGACCACCTTCACCGAGCCGGGGGGGCCGCTCGGCGACTCGCTCTGCATCGCCGTGACCCGCTCGACCTTCGACTCCGGGAAGATGGAAGCGTAGAACCTCGCGGCTTCCTCCGCCTCTTTCGCATACCAGAAGAACGGGATGATCCTCGCTCGCATGGCCATGATTCGATCTCCTCAGGCCCCCCTCACGCGCAGTATGTCCCAGCACAGGCGATGCGCACAGCTATCCCGGTGAACGCTCGTCGCCTGTGGCCAGCCGGGCAAACAGCCGCTTCATTCGGTTGACCCGCGCGAGATAGCCGCCGATGTCGTGGTCACCGCAGCGCTGGCCGCCCGTGCGGAAGCCGCGCGAAGCGTAGGCATCGCCGCCCCCCGGTCCGCACAGGTGAATCACCGCCGCCAGGTCCTGCTGCCGCTGCGGCGTGGAGGCGGCGATCCGATGACGCGCGAGGACGCTCTCGACCTGGCGATCCAGGAGCGCCGAGGTCATCTCGATGGCGTGACTCGGGATGACGCGACTGTAGAGCGCGTTGAACCAGCACGAGGAGGAGTCGAGCCCGGGACCGTCCTCGACGACCGCGTGGTCGTGGATGCAGTAGCGCTTCGCCTCGTCGAAGGTCGCGTCGGTGATCTGGTACATGCCGACCGCGCTCGACGCCGGCTTGTACACCTCGAACGGATTGCTCGCCGGGCGCCAGCGCCAGTAGGTGCGCGCCACCGGATTGCCCGATCCTTCCACCTGGGCGAGGGCCGCGAGCAGCGCCGGCGGGATGACTGCGGTCGAGTGCTCGACGAAGAGCGGGCCGTAGCTCTTCCAGGTCTCGGCGGGTGACTTGCCGAGCGACTCGCTCACCGGGAAGAACAGCTCGGTCGGCTTGCGAATCGCCTGGTACACGCCGTTGGCCACGGCCCAGCAGGCCAGGAGGACGATCGCGAACACCACGACCTGGGTCCGGGGCGACGCCCTGCGCCATCGCCGAAATCCGCGGCGGGCCGATCGGGCCAGGCGACGTCCCGATCGCCTCGCTCGGCGGACGGTTCTCCGGAGGAAGGTCCTGCGCATGGTGGAGGCGCGGCAGGAGTCCAGGCCGCACCCCGGCATTGTAGTCGGGCGGCGCTATCGATGAGACTCGTTTCCTGCCCGCGTTTACCGCGGCGCGCACTCCGGGCAGCGCGTGCTCGAGCAGCGTGGCTCGCCGCCGTTGCAGCTCGGACAGCAGATCTGGCCCGCGTTGCAGTGATGCTTGCCGCAATCGACGCCGGCCGCGACGTCGGCGCCGGCGGGTGCGGCGTTGCCGGCCGGCACCGTCAGCCAGATCGCGGCCGTGGCCACGACGAGGAAGGAGAGAAAGAGCCCGATCGACATCCGGCGTTTCGTCATGGAGCACCTCCCTGGGGGTTAAAGCACGAGAGGCCCGGCGGCGTCAAACGAAGCGTCCCGAAGGAGCGGCTCACTATAATAATGATGCGTCCGCCGCGCTGGCCGCGGCGCCGACTCGTTGGGGGAACGGGTCCTGGCCTTCACACCCGGACAAAGCCTCGGGCATTACAAAATCGAACGCCTCCTCGGCGAGGGGGGCATGGGCGCCGTCTATCTCGCCGAAGACACGACGCTCCACCGCAAGGTGGCGCTCAAGGTCCTGCCCGAGGACATGGCCTCGAGCCCCGACCGGCTGGTCCGCTTCCAGCGCGAGGCGCGGGCGGTCGCCGCGCTGAATCATCCCAACATCGTCACGCTGTTCTCGGTGGAAGAGGCCCACGGCACCCCCTTTCTGACGATGGAGCTGGTCGAAGGCACGAGCCTCGACCGGGTCGTGGCCGCAGGCCCCGTGCCGCTGGCCAAGGTCTTCGACATCGGCATCGCGCTCGCCGACGCTCTCGCGGCGGCGCACGAGAAAGGGATCGTCCATCGCGACCTGAAACCGGCCAATGTCATGGTCACGCAGGAGGGCCGGGTGAAGGTGCTCGATTTCGGCCTTGCCAAGCTGGCGCAGGCGGGCGCCGAAAGCGAGGCCGGAGCCCCGGGTGCCGCCGCTCGCGGCACGGATGATCTGCCGACCCGGGTGCCGTCCGGCGGACTGACCCGCGAGGGGCTCGTGATCGGGACGGTGCCCTACATGTCGCCGGAGCAGGTGCGCGGCGAGGCGGTGGACGCGCGCACCGACATCTTCTCCCTGGGCGTCCTCCTCTACGAGCTGGCGACGGGCCGGCGTCCGTTCCGGGGGAAGAGCGACGCCGAGACGATCTCGTCGATCCTGCGCGACGCGCCAGGGCCGCTTGCGGAGACCCGGCCGGACGCGCCCCGTGACCTCCAACGGATCCTTGATCACTGCCTGCGGAAGGATCCGAAGGAGCGCTTCCAGACGGCGCGCGACATCGGGAACGAGCTGCGCGCCCTGCACCGGGAGGTGGAATCCGGCGTCGCTGGGCAGGGGGCGCCTAAAAAGAGCGCTTCGGCGCGCAGGAGACTCGGGATCGGCCTGGTCGCCGCGGTCGTCATCCCGGCCGTCGCGACGCTCGTCTTCATCGCCAGGAATCGTCTGGCGACCGAGGCCGCCCACCCACCCGCGACAACCGCGGCCGGCCCCGCTGCGGCCGCAGCCGCGGAAACCGATCCCCACTCGATCGCGGTGCTGCCGTTCGTCAACATGTCCGCCGACAAGGAGCAGGAGTACTTCTCCGACGGCATCTCGGAGGAGCTCCTGAACCTGCTCGCGCGCATCCGCGAGATCCGGGTCGCGGCACGCACGTCTTCGTTCTCGTTCAAGGGGAAGGATGTCGAGGTTCCGGAGATCGCGCGCCAGCTCCACGTGGCGCACGTGCTCGAGGGCTCGGTGCGCAAGTCCGGCAACCAGGTGCGCATCACGGCGCAGCTCATCCAGGCTTCGGACGGCCTTTCCACCTGGTCGCAGACCTACGACCGCACGCTCGACGACATCTTCAAGATCCAGGACGAGATCGCGGCGGACGTCGTGAAGGAGCTCCAGGTGAAGCTCCTGGGTCCGACGCCGCACGTGCGCGCGACCGACCCGCAGGCCTACGCCCTTTACCTGCAGGCGGTCGAGTTGGGGAACCAATTCACTGCCGCCGGGTTCACGAAGTCCGACACCCTCCTTCGGCAGGCGCTGGCGATCGATCCCCGCTACGCTCCAGCGTGGTACCGGCTCGGCGCCAATGCCGACAATGAAGGCACCATCGGCGCGCTGTCCGGCGCGGAGGCGGCGGCGCGGGCACGGGAAGCCTGTCAGAAAGCGATCGCGATCGATCCGGAATACGCGCCCGCCTACAGCGTGCTGGGTGAAATCGCCGCAACCTACGACAACGACCTGGCCGGCGCGGCGAGGCACCTCGAGCGAGCCCTGGCGCTCGACCCGCGAAGCCCGACCACCCTCGGGCTCGCCGGTTCCCTGCTCTACCTTCTCGGCCGCGCGGATGAAGCGCTCGCGCTCATGGAAGCCCAGGTCCGCCGCGATCCTGTCAACCCCGCGGCGCTCACGAGGCTGGGCATCTCACAACGCTGGGCCGGCCGGCTCGACGAAGCGATCGCCACATTCCGAACTCTTCTGAGCCTGAATCCCGGCCGGGGCAGGACGCACGAAGACTGCGGAATGGTGCTGCTGCTGAAGGGGGACGCCGACGGCGCTCTGGAAGAAATGCAGCAGGAGCCGATCGAAGCCTGGCGCCTGATCGGCCTCCCGATGGCTTACCACGCGCTCGGGCGTCAGGCCGACTCCGACCAGGCCCTCGCCACGCTGATCGCGAAGTATGAGAAGGACGCCCCCTACAACATCGCTTATGTTTACGCCTACCGCGGCGATGCGGACAAGGCGTTCGAGTGGCTCGACAAGACGGTGAAGTACGAGGATCCCGGCCTGTCCGAAATCGCGGTGGAGACCTTCTTCGACAACATCCACCCCGACCCGCGCTGGCTGCCGTTCCTGAGCAGGATCGGCAAAGACCCCGGGCAGCTCGCGAAGATCCCGTTCAAGGTGACGTTGCCCGACGAACGCTAGGCGGGCAGGCGTCCCTTGAGCGTCTTCGCGTCGAACGGGCCCGGCTGGCCGATGAGGCGTCTGGCGTTGTCCACCTGCTCCCACACGTTCCACAGCAGGACGCCGCGCACGCGGCCGCCGCGCAGGTAGTAGACGACTCCCTCGCGGAACGGATCCTTCCAGTCGGCGACCGTCTCGAGACGCGGATCGAGGTCGCCCACCGCCTCGTAGCCCCGGTCGAAGAGATCGGAATAGAACGAGGGCAGGTGATCGTAGGAGACAGCTTCCCCGGCCATCGAGCGACCGGCGAGCCGTCCCATGGTGTTGGCGTTGTCCTCGTGCTCGACGCGCATCCACGTGTCGAGCGCCGGGTTGTGGAACGAGGCGACATCCCCCGCCGCGAAGATGTCCGGGTGCGTCGTCCGCAGCGAGGCGTCGACCCGGATGCCATTCTCGGTCTGGAGCCCCGCCGCCTGCGCGAGCTCGACATTCGGCCGGACCCCGATCCCGGCGACGACGCCGTCCACCTCGATCGTTTTCTCCTGCCCGGCCCTCGCGTCGTGCAGCGTGAGGACCGAGGTGATGCCGGCCGCTTCGAGGCCGACGACCGAGGTGCCGCTTCTCACGTCGATCCCCTTCTCGCGATAGAACTCGCGCATCGCCCGCGAGAGATCTGCCGGAAAGACCCGTGCGGACAGGCCATCGTCGGGGAAGACCAGGACCACCTCGCGGCCGTTCATCGCGAGCGCCGCCGCGATCTCCGAGCCGATGAATCCTCCGCCGATGACCGCGAACCGGCGGCTGCTCTCCGTGAGCGCCCGGAGGCGCCGGTAGTCGTCGAGCGTCCGGTAATGGATGACCGGGTCGCCACCGAAGGCCAGCCGCCGGGGCGTGGCGCCCATCGCGATCAGCAGCCGCTCGAACCCGTGGACCTTCCCCTCGTCGTCGGTCACTCGCTTGTTCCGAGCGTCGATCGCCATCGCCCTGCGCCCGCGGTGATACGTCACGCCCTTGTCTTCCTGGTCGCGCCAGATCTTCTCGAGAGGCTTTCCTTTCCAGAGCGCTTTCGACAGGGGCGGCCGGTCGTAGGCAGGATGCGCCTCGGCGCCGATGACCGTGATCGAGCCGTCCGGGTCCACCTCGCGAATGCCATGCACCGCCGCGTCGCCGGCCATGCCGCCGCCGATGATGAGGTATTTCGTGGTCGTCATCTTCCGCCTCCGTGAGCGCCCGCTCTCACTCTGCCTCCACCCTATACCGAGTGATTCGGGGGGGCGAGGTGATTGGCACCGTGTCAGGTTCCGGCCCTCTTCCGTGATCTCCCTGGTGAGGGGCAGAGAGGTCGGCCCCGGCGGAGGAACACCATGTCGAAGACCGGTTGGCTGCCCGCAACCTTGCTCGTGGCCGCCCTGATGCTCACGCTGTCCGGACCGCTCGGCGCGGTCGAGCCCCCCGCCCTGCTCAACTACCAGGCGGTGCTGCGCGACGCGGGCGGGGCGCCGCTGACCGGCTCATACGACATGACCTTCCGCTTCTTCGACTCCGAGACGGGGGGGAACGAGATCCTGATCGATCGGCACACGACCCTCACCGGGAAGCCGGTGACCGTGGCCGGCGGGCTGCTCTCGGTCTCCCTGGGAGACGGCCTGGTGGTGGACGGGGCGGGCCCGGGCGTCTACACGTCCCTGGCGACCCTCTTTCGCGACTCCTCCGCGGTCTGGCTGGAGATCACCATCGGCGCCGAGACCCTGGCGCCGCGCACGCGCGTGCAGTCGGCCGGCTACGCGTTGAATTCCTCGACGGCCGAATCGGCCGGCCTGCTGAACGGCCAGTCATCTTCGTTCTTCCTCGACACGTCGTCGACCGCGCAGACCAAGAACGGCAACATCACGTTCCGGGCCGCGACTCCGGGCACCGCGGTGATGGACGTCATCGCCGACCCCGGCTCGCCCGTCGCGCTGTACACCGCCAGCGACGGCACCAGCTGCAAGCTCGGCTATGGCAACACCGGCATCGAGTGCTACGCCGGCGGCGTCGGCGCCTTCTTCGGCGACAAGGTCACCCCGATCTCCGCCTACGCGTACAACGCCTACAGCGGCTACGGCGTGTATGCGGGCGGCTCGATTTTCGGCGGGCATTTCGAAGCGACGCGCCCCGGCGGCAGCGGCGTCGAAGGGCTCGGTCCCTCGAGCGGATCCGGCGGCGTGTTCCGCAACAGCAGCAGCGGGGCGGTCGCCAACCTCGGGAAGGGGAGCTACGGGATCGAGTCGGTCAGCCCCATCGGCGGACGCTTTCTCCAGACCTCCTCGAACGGCAACGCGGACGTCTATCTCGGCTACGTCGGGTACGGCCTCTATACCGGCTCGACCAACGGCGTCTATACCGTGGACGGCTCGGACGGCTCCTGGTCGCAGATCGGCTACGGCGCCTACAAGGTGCGGGGAACCGGGTCGGTCTCGTTCGTGCAGAACCATCCCGACAGGGCGGACGAAGTCATCGTCTACCATTCGCCCGAGTCCTCCGAGGTCAACGTCTACACGCGCGGCAGCGCGCGCTTGAAGAACGGCGTGGCGCGCGTCGAGCTCGATCCGACCTTCGCCTGGACCGCCAATCCCGACATCGGCCTGACGGCGTCGGTCACGCCGCGCGGCGCCGAGCCGGTCGCGCTGTCGGTCGAGCGCGTGAGCACGCACGACCTCGTGGTGCGCGGGCCGGCCGGCTCCGACGTCGCATTCGACTTCTGGGTCACCGGGCTGCGCATCGGCTTCGAACAGATGCCGGCGGTCACGCCGAAGGAGCACGAGGCGGCCATTCCGAAGCACGCCGACGGCGCCGAGGTCTACGCCGCGGACGCGGGCCTGCGGTCGTTCAACGCGCTCGAGCGCTTCCGGACGATGGACCGCGCCAACGGCCGCGCGGCCGATCCGGAGATGAAGGCCTCCGCGGATCTCGCCCGCCGCATCGGCCACGGCCGTCCCGTCAAGGATGCGCTCGCGGTGAGCGACACAGGCGCCCCCCGCGCCGGGCACCCGGACGAGCCCGCGGTGCGGGTCTCCGGCGCCCCCGAAGCGCAGGACGCGCCTGGCGACGGAACGGCCGACAGAGCCGCGGAACCCGCGCGGACGCCGGCGGACGACGAGGCCCGCGCCGCGGAGGTCCGGCACCGGCTGACCGAGTTCTTCCCCGCGATCACGCCGATCGAAGCGGGCGATGTCGTGATCATCGATGCCCAGGGAACCGGCGTCGTCCGGCGCTCCGACCAGGCGGGAGACCACGCCGTCGTCGGTGTGGCCGTCTCCGCGGCCGCCTCAGGGCGCGTCGAAGTGGCCTCAGGATCCATCGTCGAGGTGCGCGCCGATGCCGGCTACGGCCGCATCCTCGCCGGAGATCTCGTGGTCAGCTCTCCGACCCCCGGGGCAGCCATGAGCGCCGCGGCTGCGCAGCCTGGGACCATCCTCGGCAAGGCGCTCGAGCCTCTCGACGCCGGCGTCGGGATGATCCGCGTCCTCGTCACCCTTCGCTGACGGCCACGGGTCCGCGCCATCTTCGTTGACGCCCACGACGAGGGGACGCTATCGTCGGGGGCGTGACCGACCGGGACGCGTGGGCCAGGATCAAGGGGATCCTCCAGGCCGCGCTCGACCTCGGGCCGGACCAGCGCGCGGCGTACCTGGACCAGGCGTGCGCCCGGGACGAGGCCCTGCGTGCCGAGGTCGAGTCGCTGATCGCGGCGCACGGACAGGCGCAGGCGCTCTCCGAGCCGCCCTGGCCGGCACGGGCGCTGCGACAGTCGCCGGAGACCGGGCCGATCGGACCCTATCGACTGATCAAGAAGCTGGGCGAAGGAGGGATGGGCGAGGTCTGGCTCGGGGAGCAGACCCATCCGGTGCGGCGGCACGTCGCGCTCAAGCTCATCCGGGCGGGCATGGACACGAAGGAGTTCACCGCCCGCTTCGAAGCCGAGCGCCAGGCGCTCGCCATGATGGATCACCCCGCGATCGCCCGGGTCTTCGACGCGGGAGAGACGCCGAACGGCCTCCCCTTCTTCGCCATGGAGCAGGTCCAGGGCGATCCGATCACCGACTTCTGCGACGCGCACACCCTGGCGCTCGAAGACCGCATCGCGCTCTTCCTGCTGGTGTGCGACGGCGTCCAGCACGCGCACGAGAAGGGGATCATCCACCGCGACCTGAAGCCCTCGAACGTCCTGGTGGCGATGCAGGGCGACCGGCCGGCGCCGAAGATCATCGACTTCGGAGTCGCCAAGGCCACCGCGGGACGGCTCACCGAAAAGACCATGGCGACGGAGCTCGGGGCGCTCGTCGGGACGCCGGAGTACATGAGCCCCGAGCAGGCCGACCTGCGCGGGCTCGATCTCGACACCCGCTCCGACGTCTACGCGCTCGGAGTGATGCTCTACGAGCTGCTGACCGGCGCGCTGCCGTTCGACGCGAAGGAGCTGCGCGCCGGCGGCTTCGACGAGCTGCGCCGCCGGATCCGGGAGGTCGAGCCGCCGCGGCCCTCGACGCGGATCCGGTCGATGGGTGACGCCGCGGCGACCAGCGCCAGCCGGCGTCGCACCGACGCGGCTCACCTGGCGAAGCGGCTGCAGCGCGATCTCGACTGGATCGTGATGAAGGCGCTGGAGAAGGACCGGGTCCGCCGCTACCGCTCCCCGTCCGAGCTGGCCGAGGACCTGGGCCGCTACCTGCGGCTGGAGCCGGTGCAGGCGCACGCCCCGTCGGCGCGCTACCGCGCCATGAAGTTCGTGCGGCGGCACCGCCTCGGCGTGGCCGCGGCCGCGGCGATCGCGCTGAGTCTCGCCGGCGGGGTGGTCGCCTCGAGCGTGGCGCTGGTGCGCGCGCACCGGGCGGAGAGCCGCGCGCGGGCGGACGCGGAAGCCAAGAGCCGGGTGGCGGACTTCCTGAAGGACCTGTTCAACGTGTCCGATCCGAACACGGCGAAGGGCAACAGCGTGACGGCGCGCGAGCTCCTGGACAAAGCCGCCGGAGCCATCGAGGGGCCGTCCCTGTCGGCGGAGCCCGCGGTGCAGGCCGAGCTGGCGGAAATCATGGGCGAGGTCTACCTGAACCTGGGCCTGGCGGCCCGGGCGGAGCCGCTGTTGCGCAAGGCGGTGGAGGTCCGGACGCGCATTCTGGGGGCCGAGCACGTCGAAACCCTGGAGTCGATGCGCCGGCTGGCGATCAGCTACGCCCACCAGGATCGGTTCGCCGAGGCAGGAGCCCTCAACACCCGGACGCTGGAGATCAGCAGGCGCACCCTGGGCCCCGAGGATCCGATGACCATCTCCTGCGAGATGGACTGGGCGAGCAGCGCCTACCGGCAGGGCCGCTTTGCCGACGCGGAACGGCTCTATGGGGAGACCCTGGCGATCCAGAAGCGCGTGCTGGGACCGGAAAACGCCAATACCCTGGCATGCATGTACGACCTGGCCACCGTCTATCTGGACCAGAACCGTTATCCCGAAGCCGAGCGGCTCCTCGCACAGACCCTGGATGCCGAGAAACGCGTGCTGGGGGCCGATCACACCGCCACGCTCAGGACGATGGGCAGCCTCGTGAAGGCCGCTCTGCGTGCGGGTCGCGCCGCCGAGGCGGAGCCGCTGGCGCTCGAGGTCGTGGATGCGAAAAGACGCGTGCTCGGATCGGAACACCCCGACACGCTCAATGCCATGACGGACCTGGGGCTCGCGTATCAGGGGCAGGGCAAGTACGCCGACGCCGAACGGCTCGATTCGGAGATCCTGGCGATCCAGAAGCGCGTCCTGGGGCCCGAGAACGACGAGGTGCTCTGGACCATGAACAACCTCGCGCTCGCCTACCAGAGCGAGGGCCGGTACGACGAAGCGGAGCGGCTCCATCTCGAAACACTCGCGATCCGCAGACGAGTGCTGGGCCCGACTTATCCGGATACGCTCGCCTCTCTCTACAATCTCGCCTGTGTTGCCGCGAAGCGGGGCCGGCGCACCGAGGCCATGGACTGGCTGCGACAGGACGTCGAGGGGGGCGATACCGACGCCGATGCGATGGCGGGGGACGCGGAGCTCGAGTCCCTGCACGGACAGGCCTTCGACGCGCTCCTCGCGCAGGTCCGCAGGAACGCGGCCGCGGCCCGCGCGCCGGCCGCCGACGCCGCGAAGGTTTCGCCGCCGGCCCCCCTGCACTGACCTTCTGTCACCCGGCCCCCCGTGAATTATCGACTTTCAATACTAGACTTGACGATATTCGATAACTTACGTATCGTTAGTCGATATCAAAGAGGGAGTCCACTATGTCGAAAGCCGTTCCGTCCTCCGCCGCGCTGCCGATCGCCCACGTGGTGCTGCGGGCCCTCATCGTCCTGAACTGGATCACGGGTGCCGGGATCCTGGCCCTGCTGACCGTCATCCCCAACGAGCGCTGGATCCTGTCGTCGTTCCACCTCGCGCCTTCTCCGGACGCGGATCGGCTGGTCCTGGGCCTGCGCGCGGTCGCCGTGCTGGGCCTGGTGGCGGTCCCGCTGAACTTTCTCGTCCTGAAACGGCTGCTGGCGATCGTCGGGACGGTTCGCGCCGGCGACCCGTTCGTCGCCACCAACGCGCAGCACCTCCGGGTGATTGCCTGGACGCTGGTCGCGCTGCAGCTGCTCAGCCTGGGCATCGGCGCCATCGGCAGGGCCGTCTCGTCTCCGGCGCATCCCGTCCATCTGGACGCCGGCTTCTCGATCAACGGCTGGCTCGCGGTTCTCCTGACGTTCCTGCTGGCGCGCGTGTTCGCGGCAGGTACGCTCATGCGCGACGACCTCGAAGGCACGGTCTGACATGGCGATCGCCGTGAAGCTCGACGACCTGCTGCACGACCGGCGGATGACCCTGACCGAGCTCGCCGACCGGGTCGGCATGACGCTGGCCAACCTTTCGATCCTCAAGACCGGCAAGGCACGGGCGATCCGCTTCTCGACGCTCGAGGCGATCTGCGAAGCGCTCTCCTGCCAGCCGGGTGACCTGCTGCGGTTCGAGGCCGGGCACGCCGAACGCGAGCCGCCGGCGGTGGGGAGCAGGCGGAGCGCAAGCCGATGACGCCTCTGCCCTCGATCCAGAGCCAGGCCCGGCGCGCCGGGTTGCTCTACGCGCTGGCCAGCTCGCTCGCGCCCTTCGCCTACCTCTACGTGCCCGGGGTGCTCCTCGTCGAGGGGAGCGCTCTCGAGACCGCCGATCGGGTGCGCGCGTCGGAAAACCTGCTGCGCGCCGCCGTCGTCGCCGAGCTCTACGGAGTGACCATCCTCCTGTTCGCGTCCCTCGCCCTGTACCGGTTGTTCAAGGACGTCGACCGGAAGAACGCGATTCTCATGGCCGCGATGATGCTGGTGTCGGTGCCGATCTCGTACGTCAATGCTCTCTTCAACATCGCGCCGCTCGTTCTCATCAAGAGTCCCGCGATCGCGGCGGCCCTCGAACCGGGCCAGGTGGCGGCGCAGGCGATGTTTTTCCTGCGGCTCCACAACTCCGGACTCATCGTCAACCAGGTCTTCTGGGGGCTGTGGCTCTTTCCGATCGGCGCGCTCGTCCTCCGTTCGGGCTTCCTGCCCCGCTGGCTGGCGTACCCGCTCTTCTTCGCCGGAGCCGGTTACGTGCTCCATTCGTTCGGTGCGCTTCTGCCGCCTTCGTGGCGGACGATGACCCAGTACGGTCAGATCCTCGGGGTGGGAGAGATGCCCTTCAGCCTCTACCTCTTGATCTGGGGCGCACGGGGCTGTGCCACCGACCGCCTTGCCACGCTTTTGGTCGTGCTGTCGACCGCCTTCGGAGCCGTGGCGCTCGTCCTGCTGAACCTCGGGCGCATCGACCCGGCCCAGTACGGCCTCGTCGTGCTGGCGGGCCTGGTCGTCGTTTTCGGACTCGTGTTCCGCTGGCGCAGGCTGGAGCTCTCGACAGCCCCGGTCTGACGCCCGTCAGCGAAGCTGCTGGTACTGGAAGCGGACTCCGTATGTGCCCGGCGTCGCCGACGCGACCGGCGCGCACCCCGAATAGCCATCGGACGCCGGCCAGTAACAGAGCGCCAGGCCGACCTTGAAGTAGTTTCCCTCGATGGTCTGGAGGATCGCCGTATCGTTCGGGCTGAACGGCACGTCCTGCAGCTCATCGCTGAACACCACGCCGTTCGTGATCGCCACGGCGTCGACCGCCGCGAACGGAACACCGAGCAACATCGCAATCTGGCCGCCGGACCGCTGGAAGAGAACGGTCGGATTGGGACGGGTCGCGTTGAATGCGAAGGTCAGATCCGCCGGCGCCGAGGAAGAGCACGGTGGAAGACCGGGCGAGGGAAGACCGATGCCGGAGCACGCTTGCCCGGTCTCGAGATCGACATCGACCTCGAACGGAACCATCAGCGCGATGACCGGCGGAACCTTGGGCGGAGGAGCTCCGAAGGTCGCTGTCGACGCAACGAACAGAGCCAGACCCAGGGCACAAACCGCGATTCCGACCGTATTTCTCATGACGACCTCCTTGTCCGCGACCCGATCGGCACCGGGCCGGGCTGAGCGATGGAATGCCCTCCTCTTGCCTCGGCGGCCGGCACCGGCCAACCGGGACCCTCGATGTCCCGCGGTCCAATCTCCGCAGCCGGTCATCAGAGACTCTCCAGCCGCAAGGCGCACTCTTCTTTATGCCGTTGACCCATCGCGAGGCGATCCCTATACTCCACGCCAACTGACGCCGATCTGAATCGCAGGCGCTCAAGAGTTCCAAAGGGGGCGGGCTCGAGCGACCGGGAGGTCGACACCCATGACGGGTGTGCTTTCCCGACGCGACGCGCTCGATCTGTGTGCCGCCGGGTCGCGAAGCGACCGGGTGGGCAGGGGGGGACAGCCATGAATCTCCGATCCGAAGCCATGGAGTGGTGTCGTCATCGAGGGGCGCGCCTGCTGCTGGCGGTCGCATTCGTCGCCATCGCCTGCCTGGGGCTCAGCGCCTCGCAGGCCCTCGCCAGCGACTGCGGCGGAGCCGGCCAGCGCGCCTGCTGCGTCATCGAGGGCAAACCAGCCTGCAATGCCGGCCTGACCGAGGTCAACGGGTGCGACGGTGTCGGGGACTGCCAGTGCGGCGAAATCCTCGGCGGCCCCGTCTACTCGAACAGCCGTTGCGAGCAGGCGAGCCACTGCGGTGACGACGGCGAGCGCGCCTGCTGCGGCGGGGAGCTGATCAACGGCAGCGCCTGCGCTTCCGGGAACATCGCGCTCGCCGGCTGCACCGGCGACTGCCTCTGCGGCGGCAGCGCCAATCCAGGCGGGCTGAGCTCCATCGCCCACTGCTTCACGCCCTCCCACTGCGGCGGCGATGGCGAGCGCGCCTGCTGCGCCGGCACCTTCGAGTACGCCGCCAACACGGTCGCCGGCATCTGCGAATCGGGCCTGCAACCGGTGTTCGGCTGCATCGGCGACTGCCAGTGCGGCGTCGCGGCCGGGGAGGGTGTGAATTCTCTCCAGACCTGCATCAAGATGACCTCGTGCGGGGGCGAGAACCAGCGGGCGTGCTGCATCAGCGAGCGCATCAACCCCTGCGACGACGGTTACGACAACATCCCGGGCTGCACGGGGGATTGCTGGTGCAAGGACGGCACCTCGTCGAGCACCTGCGTGAAGCTCAGCAGCGGCAATCTGGCGTCGATGACGCAGCCCGGCACGAACCGGGCGGCGGCACCGACCGAGACGCGCACCTGCGCGCTGCGCGGCTACGCGGATCTGCACCTCCACATGTTCTCCGACATCGCCCACGGCGGGGCCACCTTCGGCGGCAAGGCCTGGGACCAGGACAATGACGACCCCAACGTGGCGCTCGCCCCCGACTTCGCCACCGACCTCGACCTGGTGACGAACACCGGCGACACGGCGCCGGTGTCCCTCTGTCCCTCCTATTACCCGGACTGCGGATCGAAGCAGTTCCACTTCGATCACACGATCCGCTGGGACCCGGTGGGCTTCGGGACGGGAGACGGTCCCAACTCGGGGCTCGGCGCGCCGAACTTCACCGGCTGGCCGACCTGGCACACGACCACGCACCAGCAGGTCTACTACAAGTGGCTCGAGCGCGCCTGGCAGGGGGGGCTGCGGCTCGTGTCCATGCTGGCCGTGACCAACGAGGCGCTCTGCAAAGGCAACCAGCACATCCGGGACACCGACTGCGCCGATTCCATGAAGCCGATCGACGAGCAGCTCGAGACCGCAAAGAAGTTCGAGACCTTCATCGACACCCAGAGCGGCGGTCCGGGGAAAGGCTGGTACCGCATCGTCCGCACGCCCGCCGAGGCGCGCCGGGCGATCGCCGACGGCAAGCTCGCCGTGGTCCTCGGCATCGAGGTGGACAAC
>DASYQE010000359.1:0-9770 GCA_036005805.1 Candidatus Polarisedimenticolia bacterium
CTCGAGACGATGCGGCAGGAGGTCTACGGACGCCTCACGCCGTGGCAGCGGACCCTCGTGGCGCGCCACCCGCGCCGTCCCTACACGCTCGATTACATCCATCTCCTCTTCACCGAGTTCCGCGAGGTGCACGGCGATCGCAAGTACGCCGACGATCCGGCGATCGTCGCCGGCCTCGCGCTCTACAAGGGCATGCCGGTGATGGTGGTCGGGCACCAGAAGGGGCGCGACACCAAGGAGAAGGTGCGCCGCAACTTCGGCATGCCGCGCCCCGAGGGGTATCGCAAGGCGATCCGGGTGATGGAGATGGCCGAGAAGTTCGACCGCCCCATCTTCACCTTCGTCGACACGCCGGGGGCCTATCCCGGCCGCGGCGCCGAGGAGCGCGGCCAGGCGGAGGCGATCGCGCACAGCCTGCGCGTCATGGCGCGCCTCAAGGTGCCGATCGTGGTGACGGTGACCGGCGAAGGGGGGAGCGGCGGGGCGCTGGCGATCGCCGTCGGCGACCGCATCCTCATGCTGGAGCACTCCGTCTACTCGGTGATCAGCCCCGAGGGGTGCGCCGCGATCCTCTGGTCGGACCAGGGGAAGGCGCGCGACGCGGCGAAGGCCATGCGCGTGACCGCGCCCGACCTGCGCGAGCTGGAGATCATCGACGACATCGTCCCGGAGCCGCCGGGCGGTGCGCAGGCCGACCCCGGGCGGCAGGCGCAGATCCTCGACGAATATTTGAGCGGGGCGCTCGCCGAGCTCACCGCCCGGTCCGAGTCGGACCGGGTCGAGGCGCGCTACCAGAAGTTCCGCCGGATGGGGCGCTTCGGCCAGGCGAAGTTTTTCTAGGAGCCTGTCCGGCTCCTCTTTTTCGCCTCCTCCCACAACGCCTCCATCCGATCGCGGTGCTCCGCCGCGGGCTCGAGCCCTTCGCGCCGCAGCCCCTCCTCGACGTAGCGGAAGCGGTCCAGGAACTTCCGGTTCGCCTCCTGCAGGACCTGCTCCGGGTCGAGGTCGGCCTGGCGGGCGACGTTGGCGAGCGTGAACAGCAGGTCGCCGATCTCCTCGGCCACGGCGTCGCGATCGCCGCGCGCCTGCGCCTCCTTCAGCTCGGCCAGCTCCTCCTCGACCTTGGACCACAGCGACGCGCCGTCCGGCCAGTCGAACCCGACGCGGGCGGCCTTCGCCGACAGCCGCAGCGCCTTGAGGAGCGCCGGCAGCCCCGGCGGCACCGACGCGAACATCGAGCCGCCGCCGCGGCGGCGCCGCTCCTCGCTCTTGATCTCCTCCCACTGGCGCAGCACCTCGGCGGAGGTCTCGAGACGCTCCTCTCCGAAGACGTGCGGATGGCGGCGGACCAGCTTGTCCGCCCCGGCGCGCATCACCTCCTCGAAGTCGAACGCCCCCTGCTCCTCGGCGATGCGGCACTGGAAGACGATCTGCAGGAGGAGATCCCCGAGCTCCTCTTTCAGGCCGGGGAGATCGTGCCGATCGATGGCGTCGATGACCTCATAGGCCTCTTCGACGAGGAACGTCCGAAGCGTGGCGAGGGTCTGCTCGCGATCCCACGGGCAGCCGTCCGGCCCGCGCAGGCGCGCCAGGATCTCCCGCAGCCGGATGGCTTCCGACATCCTTTCCTCCCGTGTCTCTGGCGCGCGCGCCGGCCGTTTCGCGCCCGGCCGCTCGCCGCGCCGCACGCGATTCCGGTCGCGCGCGCTTCTTGTCACGGCGTCGGCGGCGATGCTACCATCCGCCGCGTCGTCCGGGGACGGTCCTGCCGGCGGCGCGGCCCATGAAAGTCATCCCATGAACGACCACGGCGAGCACCCGCGACGCAACGAACCCGTCCGCGTCATCGATCGCCGCACCTTCACACCGGACGGGGAGCCGCGCCAGCCGGATCACCCGGCGGAAGAGCCGGCGGCGAACGTCGGCGCCGCCCCGCCTGCGGCGGTTCCCCCGCCCGCGCCTCCGGCCGAGGCGGCGCACCGCGGACCGGCCGCGCCGTCGGAGCCGGCGGCCGATCCCGTGGTCTCGGCGCATTTCCAGAACCTGGTCGTCAATCTCGCGCGCCAGGCGGCCGCCAACCTCGGGGCTTCGCGCCACCCGCTGAGCGGCCAGATCGAGGTCGATCTCGAGGGGGCGCAGCAGATGATCGACCTCCTCCAGGCGCTGCGCGCCAAGACCGTCGGGAACCTCACCGCGGACGAACAGGAACTGCTCGAAGGCCTCATCGGCGATCTTCAGATGCAGTACGTCGCGGTCCGCTCCAAGGCCGGCGGGCGCCCCTGACCCAGGCGCGGAAGCGGGCGGACCGGTGAGGCCCCGCGCGGGGCTTTGCGCCTTGAGGCGGGCGGCGTCGTGCGCCGCGATCGCCGCCGCGCTGATCGTCCCGTCGTTCGCCTGGACCGATCCGAACCCCCCGGCCGAGCCGGAGGTGATCCGGATCGATCCGAATGCCGCCCCGACGACGCCGGCTTCTCCGGCGCCAGCCTCCGCGGCCGTCGCCGCGGGCCCGGGGGTGAACGCCCGCGAAGTCCTCATCAACCAGTTCTGGTTCAAGAACCAGACGCTCCGGCAGCGCGGCGCGACCCGCGAGTCCGCCGCTCTCGTCGATCAGGCGCTCGCCTTCATGGAGCGGGAGGGGCTGCGCGCCTCCCCGGAGATCGCCGCCGCCTTCCTCGCGGGGGCCCGCCGGGCCCGGCGCGACGGCGAGATGGAATCGGCGCTCGACCAGGTGCGGCTGTCGTTGCGCTTCGATCCGGGGCGGGCCGACGCCCGCTTCACGCTCGCGGGGCTGCTGCTCCGCCAGGGAGATCTCGCCGGGGGCCTGCGCGCGCTGCGCGACGGCGTCTTCGGCCTCTTCCAGGATCCCGAGCTCCTCTTCTATCTGACGGGCGCCCTGGTCGTCGCCCTCTACCTCGGGGTCGTCGGCGGGCTGGTGCTGGCGCTCGTCCTCATCGGGCTGAAGGCGCGCCCGGCCTTCGTCCACGATCTCCAGGAGCGCCTGACCGGCCGGATGTCCCCCGCGGCGGCGGGATTGCTCGGCGGCGCGATCCTCGCGCTGCCGCTGATTCTGCCCCTGCCGCTGGCCTGGGCTCCCGCCTTCTGGGGGGCGCTGCTGTTCGCGTGGATCGAGCGCTCCGAGCGCGTGGTGATCGCCTGCGCCCTCGCCGGCCTCGTCCTCGCCGGGGCCTTCGGCGCCGCGGTCGCATGGCACGCCGACACCACGACCGATCCCGGAGCGCGGGCGCTCCTGCAGGCGGCGCGCGCCGGCCCGGACCTGCGGCACGAGCCGGCGCTGAAGGCCTCGATGAAGGAGCACCCCGGCGATCCGATCTACCCGTTCCTGCTGGGGTCCGCGGACCGCGTCGGCGGCCGGCTCGACGAGGCCATGGCGATGTACAAGCGCGTCCTCGAGATCCATCCGAACGACGCCCGGGCCATGGTCAACCTGGGGAACCTGCACGCCCTGCGGCAGGAGTTCTCGACCGCGCAGGCGCTCTACAAGAAGGCCTCGGAGGCCGATCCGAAGCTGATGCTGGCCCTCTACGACAGCCACCTCGCCTTCCTCGAGACCTTCAACATGGAGGCTGCCGATGCGGCGCTGAACCAGGCCCGAAAGATCGACGCCGCGGAGGTCGATCGGCTGCTCGGAACCGGATCCGCCGCCGCCAATGCGGCGCGCCGCGCCCCGCAGGAAGCGCGCTGGCCGCAGCGCGAGATCGTCTCGCGCGCGCTGCGCCTGCGCCTCGCCGGGGGCGCCTCGAGCTTCTTGCGAGCCGGGGTGACCAACGCCACCGGCCTCGCGGCGGCGGCCGGGCTGCTCGCGGCGTTGCTCGTTCCCGGTCTGCTGCTGGCGCCGCGCGGCCCCCGCGCGCTGCGCTGCCAGCGCTGCGGGCGCGCCTACTGCCGCAAGTGCCAGATGACCACCAAGCACGCCGGCCACTGCGCGCAGTGCGTGCATCTGTTCCTGCTGCGCGACGGCGTGGCGCCGAGCGTGCGCGATCAGAAGCTGGCGGATGTGGTGCGCTATCGGCGTCGCGTCTTCCTGGAGACGCGGCTCGCCAGTCTCGTTCTTCCCGGCTGCGGCCAGGTGATGGGAGGGCGGGCCCTCCTCGGCGCGGCGCTTCTCGCCGGGTGGGGCGTCGTCTGGTCGGGGCTCCTCCTGCGCGGGCGCTTCCTCGCGCCGCCGGGAGCGATCGAGGCGTCGGCTTTTGGCCCCGGGACACTCCTGCTCGCGGTGCTCGGGGTCACCGTGTGGCTCATGGCCAATCTTTCCCGCCAGGACGCGGCCGAGTAGGAGAAGAGCGTGGCGCTGCAGGGAACCCTCCAGGACTTCAGCCTCGCCGATATCTTCCAGCTCATCGGCATCCAGAAGAAGACCGGCGTACTGACGCTGAAGAACGATCAGGAGACGGTGACCGTCGCCTTCGCGGACGGCGCGGTGGTGGGCGCGGACTCGACGGTGCGCCGCATCGAGGATCGGCTGGGCACGGTGCTCGTCAAGTCGGGCCGCCTCAGCGACGCCCAGCTGCAGGACGCGCTCCGTCAGCAGCGCAGCACCCACAAGCGCCTCGGGGCGATCCTCGTGGAGGGTCAGTTCCTCGACGCCGACGGCCTCTCCCAGGCGCTGCAGGTGCAGATCAGCCAGCTGGTGTACCGGCTGTTCCGCTGGACCACGGGTTCGTACCAGTTCAACCAGGAGGCGAAGGTCGACGACGATCGCGAGCTGGTCTCGCCGATGTCGGCCGAGAGCATCCTGATGGAAGGCGCGCGGATCCTCGACGAGTGGCCCATGGTCGAGAAGGGGATCCACTCCCTCAACGCGGTGTGGCGCCACGCCAACGTCGAGATCGCCAAGAGCGCGCGCGCCGCCGCGGCGGGCAGCGACGACGAGGCGGCCGGCTCCGTCACGCTGAACGACACCGAGCGGCTGGTCTACGGGCTCGTGGACGGCAAGCGCCCGGTTCAGGAGATCGTCGATCGCTCCGCGCTGAGCGAGTTCGAGACGTGCCGCACGCTCTACGAGCTCATCAGCCGGCAGCTGCTCGAGGAGGGGCGCGTGGTTCCCGCGCCGGCGGCGAAGGCGCCGGCCTCCGCCGCCGCTCCGCAGGCGAGGCCGGCCCGCGTCCGGACCGGACAGGGGGCGCCGATTCTCCTCGGCTTCGCATCGCTGCTGCTCGTGCTCGCCGCCGGAGGGGCTTTCCTCTACCGGCTGCTCCCGGAGATCCCACGCTACGTGGCGGGGGAGGGACTCGTCGTGACGCTCGAACCGTTCCTCGGGCGTGCCGACGAGCAGCGCGTCATGACCGCGCTTTCACGCTCGCGCCTGCAGCGCGTGGATGGGGCGATCCACGTCTACTACCTGCTCAATCGCGGCTTCCCGGCGGACCTGTCGCTGCTCGTCAACGAAGGATTCCTCGGGCTCTCGGCCCTGCGCGACACCGCCGGTCAGCCCTTCGCCTACAAGGTGACCCAGGACGGGTTTTCCCTCGCCACGACCGAGGGCGTCACCCCCTAAGTCCCTGAAAATCAAGCCTGTCACGCCTTTCGACAAGTTGACAATAAGACACTCAACTCCTATACTAGGCATCGACTGAGGCAGGCCCCGGAGCCGGAACGAGAGCGGGTCGCCCTGGGAGGTCTTCACTCATGAGCAAGATCATCGGAATCGACCTCGGCACGACCAACTCGGTCGTCGCCGTGATGGAAGGCGGCAAGCCGGTCGTGATCCAGAACGCCGAGGGATCGCGCACGACGCCGTCGGTCGTGGCCTTCACCGACAAGGGAGAACAGCTGGTCGGGCAGGTCGCCAAGCGCCAGGCGATCACCAACCCCGAGAACACCATTTTCTCGATCAAGCGGTTCATGGGACGCCGCATGGACGAGGTGAACGAGGAGATGAAGATGGTGCCCTACCGCGTCTCCGGCGGACCCGGCCAGGCGGCCAAGGTCCGCATCCGCGGCAAGGAGCACTCGCCCGAGCAGATCTCGGCGGCCATCCTCCAGAAGATGAAGCAGTCGGCGGAGGACTACCTCGGCGAGAAGGTGACGCGCGCGGTCATCACCGTGCCCGCCTACTTCAACGACGCTCAGCGCCAGGCCACCAAGGACGCCGGCCGCATCGCCGGCTTCGAGGTGGAGCGCATCGTCAACGAGCCGACCGCGGCGGCGCTCGCCTACGGTCTCGACAAGGAGAAGGACGAGACCATCGCCGTGTACGACTTCGGCGGCGGCACCTTCGACATCTCCATCCTCGAGGTCGGGGACGGAGTCGTCGAGGTGAAGTCCACCAACGGCGACACCCACCTCGGCGGCGACAACATCGACCAGGTGATCATCGACTGGATCGTCGACGAGTTCAAAAAGGAGAACGGCATCGACCTGTCGAAGGACCGCATGGCCCTGCAGCGCCTGAAGGAGGCGGCGGAGAAGGCCAAGATGGAGCTGTCCACGGTCACCGAGACGGAGATCAACCTGCCGTTCATCACCGCCGACGCCACCGGGCCCCGGCACCTGACGCGCAAGCTGTCGCGCTCGCAGTTCGAGCGCCTGGCCGGCGATCTCTTCCAGCGCTCGATCCCGCCGGTGGAGCGGGCGCTGAAGGACGCCGGGCTCAAGCCCTCCGACGTGGACGAGGTGGTCCTCGTCGGCGGCAGCACGCGCATCCCGAAGATCCAGGAGCTGGTGAAGAGCTTCTTCGGCAAGGAGCCCCACAAGGGCGTCAACCCGGATGAGGTCGTGGCGATCGGCGCCGCGGTCCAGGCCGGCGTCCTCGCCGGCGAGGTCAAGGACCTGCTCCTGCTCGACGTCACGCCCCTGTCGCTCGGCATCGAGACGCTCGGCGGCGTGATGACCCGGCTCATCGAGCGCAACACCACCATTCCGACGCGCAAGTCCGAGATGTTCTCCACCGCGGCGGACAGCCAGACGAGCGTCGAGGTGCACGTCCTGCAGGGGGAGCGCGAGATGGCGCGCGACAGCCGCACCCTCGGCCGGTTCCACCTGGTCGGCATCCCGCCGGCGCCCCGCGGCGTGCCGCAGATCGAGGTCACCTTCGACATCGACGCCAACGGCATCCTCAACGTGTCGGCGAAGGACATGGCGACGTCGAAAGAGCAGCGCATCACCATCAGCGGCACCGGCACCCTCGCCAAGGACGACATCGACCGGATGGTGAAGGAGGCCGGCGAGCACGCCGACGAGGACAAGCGGAGGCGCGAGGAGATCGAGTCGCGCAACACCGCTGATTCGCGCGTCTACCAGATCGAGAAGCTCCTCGAGGAGAACAAGGACAAGGTCGGCCAGGAGGACGAGCGCGCCATCCGGGCCGCCATCGAGGAGGTCCGCAAGGCGATGAACGGCGGCTCGAAGGACGCCGTCGATACGGCCCTGAAGGAGCTCGACCGGGCCAGCCACCGCCTCGCCGAGCACCTGTACAAGTCCGGGTCGCCGGGCGGGACCGGCGGGCCGGCCGGGGACGGCGGCGCGCCCTCGGATGGCGGGGCGCCCGGCGAGGGCGGCGAGGCCAAGAAGCAGGGCGACGTCATCGACGCCGAGTACGTCGACGTCGACGAGGGGAAGCGGTGATCCGCCGCGGCGGCCGCGGCTCCAGGCCCTCCCGTGCCGCCGCGGCCCCCGCCGCGGCCTGGGATCCTTTGCGCGAGCTGGCGGGGCTGAAGGATCGGCTCAACCGGGTGTTCGAGAGCACGCTGCGTCACGGCGGTGTCGCCGATGACGAGGCGGGCCTCGCCGGCTGGGCGCCCGCCGCCGATCTGCGCGAGGAGACCGGCGCCTACGTCCTGACCGCGGAGGTCCCCGGCGTGCCGCGCTCCCAGCTCAAACTGCGCGTCGAGCCCGGGCGTCTCGTCCTCGAGGGGGAGAGACCGCAGGCCCCCGAGATGCGCCGCGGCGAGCCGCTGCGTGTCGAGCGCTCGTACGGCCGCTTCCTTCGCACCTTCCGCCTTCCGGGCGGGGTGGACGAGCGGGGCATCGAAGCCCGCCTGGAGCACGGGGTGCTGGAGGTCCGTCTGCCCAAGTCGGAGAAGGGCCGCACGGCCGCCGTCCCCATCCGCGTGCGTTGAAGGAAGGGCCATGAACCACTACCAGACGCTCGGCCTCGATCGCAAGGCGCGGATCGCCGACGTCAAGCGGGCCTACAAGCGTCTGGCGCGGCGGCATCATCCGGACCTCAACCCGGGCGACAGGCGCTCGGAGGATCGCTTCAGGCGGATCAGCGAGGCGTACGCCGTCCTCAGCGATCCCCACAGGCGGCGCGCTTACGATCGCGACATCGAGAACCCGGCGCCCGGCGGATTCGCGCCGGTCTCCGAGCCGGCCCCGGCCGGCTTGGACGGCGAGGGACCGTTCGATGCCGGGGATCCCGGTGCCTTCGCCTCGTTCTTCACCGAGTTCTTCCATCCTCGCCAGGAGGAGCCCCGGCCGCGGCATGCGCCGCGGCGCGGCGACGACGTCACCCGGACCATCTCCGTGGGCTTCTTCGACGCGCTGCGCGGTCTGCAGACCGAAATCGAAATCGACGCCGAGACTCCGTGCGGCCGGTGCCAGGGATCCGGGCGCGTGCCGGCGGTCGAGCGGCGTCCGTGCGGCGACTGCGCGGGCACCGGACGCATCAGCCGCCTGCCGGGGCCGCTGCGCCTGACGGCCGCCTGTCCCCGCTGCGAGGGAGAGGGCGCGCTGGCGTGGGACGGTTGCGGCTCCTGCGCCGGAGCCGGCGTCCTGACGCGCCGCGAGCGCGTCGACGTGGAGCTTCCGGCCGGCGTGGACGACGGATCGCGCGTGCGGATCCCGGGACAGGGACGCGCCGGCCGCAACGGCGGCCCGCCGGGCGATCTCTTTCTCGTGACGCGCGTTGCACCGCATCCTTTCTTCCGGCGGATCGGTGATAACATCCACTGCACCGTGCCGATCACGGTGTCCGAAGCGGCTCTCGGTGCGCGCCTCGAAGTTCCGACGATCGACGGGCGAGCCCGCATGCGCATCCCCCCGGGCACCGAGACAGGCCAGAGATTCCGGTTGCGCGGCAAGGGAGCCCCCTCCCTGCGCGGCACGGCGCGCGGCGATCACTACGTCGAGACCCGGATCGCGACGCCCCGCACCGGGGGCGATCGCGCGCGGCGGCTGCTCGAGGAGCTCGGGGGCCTCGAGAGCGGGGAGGACCTCCGCCGCGATCTGTGGAAGTGAGCGAGGCAGCATGCGCCGGCGCAAGGATTCGGCCTATTACATGATCTCGGTGGTGGCCCGGCAATTCGAGGTCCACCCGCAGACCCTCCGCCTGTACGAGCGGGAGGGACTCCTGCGGCCGTCCCGCACCGAGGGGAACACCCGCCTTTATTCCGACCAGGACCTCGAGGTCCTGTCGTTCATCCTCAGCCTGACCCGCGACCTGGGCGTCAACCTCGCGGGGGTCGAAATCATCCTGAACATGCGGCGCAAGATGGAGGCGATGCAGATGGAAATGGATCGCTTCATGACCCTGCTGCGCGAGGAAGTGGCGCGGCGGCAGGGTTCGGCGGGTACGACCACCCAGGCCCTGGTGCGCGTGGGATCGAAAGAGCGCGCCACCGTCAAGGTGCGCAAGGGATGACCCTCGTCGACGAGGACAAGGTCGTCCGCAAGCCGGCCGCGGCGTCGTCCGAGACCCTGAAGAAATACCTCCAGGAGATCTCGCGGCTGCCGCGCATCACCCCCGAGGAGGAGAAGGTCCTCGGGGATCGCATCCAGCGCAACCCGAACGACAAGCAGGCCCTGCGCAA
>DASYQE010000360.1:0-25291 GCA_036005805.1 Candidatus Polarisedimenticolia bacterium
GGGGACTTCGTCAGCCTGCTCGGCCCCTCCGGCTGCGGCAAGTCCACGCTGCTGCGCATGATCACCGGGCTGAACCGGGCCACGAAGGGCACGGTGCTGTACCGCGGCGCCCCGGTGAACGACGTCAACCCGCACGCGACCATCGTCTTCCAGACGTTCGCCCTCTATCCCTGGCTCACCGTGGAGGAGAACGTCGAGGTCGCGCTGAAGGCGCGCGGCGTCCCGCCCCAGGAGCGGCGCAAGACCGCCCGGCACCTCATCGACATCGTCGGCCTCGACGGCTTCGAGTCGGCCTACCCGCGCGAGCTGTCGGGCGGGATGCGTCAGAAGGTCGGATTCGCCCGCGCCATGGCGGTCGAGCCTGAGCTGTTGTGCCTCGACGAGCCGTTCTCGGCCCTCGACGTCCTGTCGGCCGAGGCGCTGCGCGGCGAGCTGCTCGAGCTGTGGCTCAACAAGTCGATCCCGACGAAGGCGATCCTCCTCGTCACCCACAACATCGAGGAGGCGGTCCTCATGTCGGACCGCATCGTCGTCATGGCGAAGAACCCCGGGCGCGTGCTCGCGGAGATCCCGGTGCCGCTGCGGCACCCGCGCAAGCGCCAGGACACCGCCTTCCAGGCGATCGTCGACTCCGTCTACGCGGCGGTCGCGGGGCGCAGCCGCGCCGAGGCGGAAACGCTGGCGCAGGCGGCGCGCCGCCTGCCGAAGGCGCGGCTCAACGCGCTCGCCGGTCTCGTGGAGAAGCTGGCCGCCGACGGCGGCCGCGCAGACCTGCCGCGCCTCGGCTCCGACCTGTCGCTCGAGCTCGATGACCTGCTGCCGATCGTCGAGGCGGGGGAGCTCGTCGGCTTCTGCCACGTGCAGGAAGGAGACTTGCTCATCACCCCCCTGGGGCAGACCTACGCCGAGGCTTCGATTCTCGCCCGCAAGGAGCTGGTGGCCGGGCGCATCCTGCGCGTGCCGATGATCCGCTGGATCTTCGAGCGCCTGCAGCGCGACGACGACCACCGCGTCGACCGCGACTTCTTCCTCGACCGCCTCGCCGAGGAGGTGGGCGAGGACAACGCCGAGGACCAGCTCGACCTCGCCATCTCCTGGGGCCGCTTCTCCGAGCTGTTCTCCTACGACAAGGATACCGACGAGCTGTTCCTCGAGGCCTGAACCTCCCCCCGCCCCCCAGCCCCTCCCGATCACGGCTTCGTCATTGACGGCGGCATCGCCGGACCGAAGATTTGGCCACGGGAGCCGATCCGCTTCGAGGGAGGCCGTCGCCATGTCCACACGCCGCATCGCCGTCATCGTGCTCGCGGTCGCAACCGTTCTCGCCGGCGTCCGGCAGACGACGGCGCCGGGTCTCGCGGGCGGGAAGCACTGCAAGGTCACGCTCACGGCCGGGCTGAACAACACCACGCCCAACGACATCCGCACCAAGTACACCTTCGGCGTTGGAGCGAACAGCGCGGAGTCCTGCGCCGACGTGGTCTACACGCTGGCCGTGACCGAGCAGCTGCCGGACGGCAAGACCAAGACCACCGACCTGCACGGCGACATGCGGGTGCGCGGCCAGACGCGCATCGAGGTCGTGAGCTACGACACCGACTCGAAGAACACCCTCAAGTCGTTCGAAGCCAGGATGAATTCCTGCACGGTCTGCGACGCCCCCTAGGAGAAACGAACCCATGCGCCAGCCGGTCCGCACGATCGCCTTCGCCCTGTCGTTCGCCCTGCTCGCCGGCTGCGCCAGCAACCCGCCGGCGCGCCGGGTCTGGGTCGGCCCGCGCGTCGACCTGAAGCCGTACGAGACCATCGGCATGGTCGCGTTCACCTCGACCTCGAAGGGCAAGCTCGCCGAGATGGCGACGCGCCGCTTCGCAGAGGAGGCCCGCCGCGATCAGGACATGCTGCGCATGGTGGACGTCGGCACGCAGCAGCAGGCGCTCGCCTCCGTCGGCCGTGACCAGTGGAACCCGGAAACATGCCGCGCCGTCGGCCGCAAGCAGGGCATCAAGTCGATGTTCGAGGGGACGCTCACCATCTCGAAGGTGCATCCGAACGTCGCGCTGACCAGCTTCTTCAAGTCGGGGCAGGTCACGGCCACCGTGGACGCCGTCCTCGAGGTCCGGATGATCGAGACCGAGACCGGCGCCTCGATCTGGAGCCGCTCGGCGTCCACGAGCCGGACCCTCGGCCAGGTGAGCGTGTTCGGGGGGAGCAACTACTCCTTCGACGCCGCCAATCCGGATGCCGCCTATGGTGACCTCGTCAACGACCTCGTCTCGCAGGTCGCCCAGGATCTCCAGGGCGGCTGGCAGACCGTCCGTCCCTGAAGCGCCGCCCGTCGCCGCCCGCCACCCGGTCCTGACGCACGACGCCGGCGGCCCGAAGGCCGCCGGCGTGTCACACCCCCCGACCGATCCGCCGGTCAGGGTCCTAGGACAGAAGCGGCTGCTGATCGCGCGCGTCGCCTGACGACGACGGCTTGGGGGTCTGGCCGAGTGAACCCTGAAGCCTCTCCGCTTCCTTCAGGTGCTGCGCGACCTTGTCGCGGACCGAGGACAGGTGCTGCCGCACGTCCTCGCTCTGCACGGTCTTGAGCGAGTCGTCGAGAAGCTGCAGCGCCTCGCGGTGACCGTTGACCATCGCGTTGATGTAGGCGCGCCCGAAGTCGTCGCCGGTCAGCGGCGCGAGCTTGGTCATTGTCTCCTCGCCGTGCGCCCGGAGCTGATCGACCGTCGTCGTGTCGCTCAGCGTCAGCCCGAGGCTGTCGCTCAGGCGCGCGATGGCCTCGATGTCGCGGCCGTGATCCTGCTCCATCATCTTGGCGAAGCGGAGCACCGGCCCGGTCACGTTTTTCTGCTGGGCCGCGGCGGCGGCGCGCACTTCCGTCTCGTCGATGGTCCGGAGCTGCGCCAGGAGATCGGCGTCTCCGGTCGTCGCCTCCGCCTTCTCCGGCGGGGCGTCGGTCGGTTGCATGCCCGGCGTGTCGGGCGATGGCGGCGCGTCGGGCGAGCGCGGCGTATCCGGCGAGTCCGGCGGCGCGGGCGGGTTCTGTCCCTGCTGCTGGTCGGGCGGGCGGTGGTCCTGCTGGGCGCGGGCCGGGGCGGCGGGGAGAAGAATCAGCGCCGCCAGCATCGGCAGCGCCACCAAGCGTGGGTCGAACTTCCTTTTCGGTGTCATGCGGTCGGTCTCCTTCCTGGTTGGGGTTGCATCGGTCTCCGTCAGCGGTCCTCGCGGCCGCCGCGGGCGTTCGCCCGGGGCGGCTCGGCGCGGAGAGCGCGCTCACGCGCGGGCTCCAGATCCTGGTTGGCCGGCCCGCAGATGACCCGGCCGCGGCGGTCGAAGCGCGAGCCGTGGCACGGGCAGTCCCAGGTGTTCTCGGCGTCGTTCCAGTTCACCAGGCACCCGAGGTGCGGGCAGACGAGGGACAGCTCCTGGCTCGGCTTGCGGCGCAGGTAGTCGAAGTACTGGCGCGCGACGTTGAGGTTCTCCTGCAGGAAGCCGCCGACAGCGCCGACCTTTCGGCGCGCCGGGGCGTAGAGGGAAGACCAGCGGTTCTTCCGCTTCTGCAGCAGGTCGGTCAGCAGGATGCCCGCGATGGTGCCGTGGGTCATTCCCATCCCCGAGTCGCCGGTGGCGATGTACACGCCCTGGTCCAGCGGGTTCTTCCCGATGAAGCCGAGACCGTCGATGGTCTCGCGCACCTGACCCGACCAGCGGTACATCACCTCGCGGATCATCGGGAAGCGCTCGCGCGCCCACGCCTCCAGCCGGTCGTAGCGCGGCCGGGTGTGGTCCGCCTGGCCGGTCTTGTGGTCTTCGCCGCCCACGATGAGCAGCTCGCGCTGCGCCTCGTCGAGGTCGGATCCGGATTGCGGCAGGCGCTGCAGCCGCACGTAGTGATAGGGGTCCTCGGTGTCCCAGTACAACGCCTTCGCCACCGAGCCCGCAGGCACGGTGGCCGCGATGGCGTACGTCATGTACCCGGCCTGCTTGGTCTGGATCTCCACGCGGTCGTTGAACGGGGTGTTGGTCGCGACGACCGCCGCATCGGCGACGACCACGGGCCCCGCCTCCGTGCGCACCCGCACGAGCGGACCGCCGGTCACGCTCGACACCTTCGTGCCGGTGTGGATCTCTCCGCCGTCGCGGAGGATGGCGCGCGCCAGTCCGGCGAGGTACTTCAACGGGTGGAACTGCGCCTGGCCGCGGAAGCGCAGGGCCGGACCGGTGTCGTAGGCGGGCAGCGGCGCGCGCGTCACCGGCTCGACGTCGAGCCCGGCCCGCCGCGCCGCCTCGAGCTCGTGCTGCAGGCAGCGCGGCTCGCCTCCCGCCCGCAGGAACAGGTAGCCTTCGAGGCGCTCGAAGTCGGCGTCGAGGCGCTCCTCGCGCACGATCGCCTCGATCTTCAGGATGGCCGCGGTGTGGCTCTCGGCCGCAAGCCGCGCGCCGTCCTTCCCGTGCAGCCGCTCGATGCTGGCGTAGCCGTCGTCGATGACGTTGCTCAGGTGCGCGGTGGTGCGCTGCGTCTGGCCGCCCGCGAGCCGGCCGTCGTCGAGGAGCAGCACCTTGCGCCCCTCGCGGCCGAGCAGGTACGCGGTCGTCAGTCCGGCGATGCCTCCGCCGATGACGCAGATCTCGACGCGACGGTTCGCCGTGAGCGGGGTCCCCTCGGGCATCGTCGTCTCGTCCATCCACACGGATTGACTCTGGTCCTGGTGTCGATCCTGCTCCGGCTCGGTATCCTGATCGCGTGCCTGCATGGGGTGGTCGTGTCCTCCAGCATCGAGAGTAGAGGAGGACGGCCTCGAAGAAAGGCGGGAAACGCCCGACCATGCTGTCCGGAAATCGGCGGCGGGCACGTCGTCGGCGGCGATCCGGAACGCATTTTGAATCCATCCGGGCGTCGAAAGGAGCCAAGATGGACGATGACACTACGGATCAGAGGGTCAGGAAGCACATTGCCGCCCTCGTGGACGAAGAGCACCGTCTGTTCGCGCAGGGCAATCGAACCTCCGAGGACCAGCGCCGCCTGCAGGAGATCCAGGTGGAGCTGAATCAGTGCTGGAATCTGCTCCGCCAGCGCCGGGCGCTGAGGGAGTTCACGCAGGACCCGGACCGCGCACGGCTCCGGCCGGGTGAAGTGTTGGAGGACTACGAACAATGACACCGCGTGCGATTCTCGTTGTGGTTGGAATCGCGGCGCTGGCGGCGATGGCTCCGGCCATCGCCGCCGGGACGCCGCCGCAGACCCTCGAAAGCTTCGATGTTCGTCTCAAGGATTACCTGGCGCTCAAGAACAAGGCGGAGCACGGGCTGCCGCATCTCACCAAGCAGAGCACTCCCGAAGAGGTGGTGCGGCACCAGCGCGCGCTCGCCGCGCAGATCAAGGAGGCGCGTCCCGGGGCGAAAGCGGGGTGGTTCTTCACGCCCCAGATCGAGGCCCTGGTGAAGCGGACGATGACCGAGGTGCTCTCCGGGGCCGACGGGCCCTCGGTGCGCGACTCCATCCTCGACGAGAACCCGGACGTCAAGACGATCGCGCTGCACGAGCAGTACCCGCCGGCCGTGCCCGTCTCCACCATGCCGCCGCAAGTCCTGGCGGCGCTGCCGAAGCTGCCGAAGGGGCTCGAGTACCGCTTCCTCGGGACGCGGCTGGTGCTGCTCGACACCGACGCCGACATGGTCGTCGACTACACCGGCGCGGTGTTCACCCCATGAGCCGGCGACGCGGATTGTTCCCGGGCGCGGCGCTGCTTTGCCTCGCCCTGCTCTCGGGCGGCTGCAGCCTCGGGGCCGGGGCGGCGGCGCGTCCCGCCTCGGTGGAGGCGCCGCGCGCCCCCGAGGCGCCGCCGATCCCCCTTCCCAACAAGCCCGGCTCGCTGAAGTTCGCCGTGCTCGGCGACTTCGGCACGGGCGCCAAGGCGGAATACGAGCTGGCGCAGCAGATGGCGAAGCTCGACGGGCGCTTCAAGCTCGACCTCGTCGTGCTGGTCGGAGACAACCTCTACGGCTCGGAGCGGCCGCAGGATTTCAAGAAGAAGTTCGAGGACCCGTACCAGTCGCTGCTCGACGCCAAGGTGCCGTTCTATGCGGCGCTCGGGAACCACGATGCGCGCACGATGATCGACTACAAGCTCTTCCACATGGACGGTCGCCTCTACTACTCCCTGAAGGCCCCGCACCAGAAAGTGCGCTTCTTCATGCTCGACAGCACCTACCCGGTGCCGGAGCAGATCGCCTGGATCGAGAAGGAGCTGAAGGCTTCGAACGACGACTGGAAGATCGCCGTCTTCCACCACCCGCTCTACTCGTCCGGCGGCCGGCACGGCTCCGACCTGCAGCTGCGCCAGACGCTGGAGCCGCTCTTCATCAAGTACAACGTCAGCGTCGCATTCACCGGACACGATCACTTCTACGAGCGGATCAAGCCGCAGCACGGCATCGTTCATTTCGTCGTCGGGTCGGGCGGGCGTCTGGCCCCGAATGACATCGGCAAGCCTTCCGACCTGACCGGGCGCGGCTACGACACCGACCAGGCCTTCATGGCGGTGGAGATCGACGGGGACACGATGGTGTTCAACGCCATCACGCGCACCGGCGAGGTGGTGGATTCGGGGCGGATCGTGCGACGTCGGCCGGAGCCGGTCCAGTCCTCGAACTGATCGCGACGGCGCGGGGCGCCGGCCGCGTCACTTCGACGCGGCGCCCGCGCGTCCTTTCGGCGCGGTGCCGTCGAGTTCCCGGATGCCGTCGCGTTCTCTCGTCGCGGCGCTCCCCTCCGGCCCGGATGAGGACTCCTCGTCCTCCGGCCGGCCCTCGGGCTCGACGCGCGCCTCTTCCGGACGGTCGGAGACGAGCGCTCTCAGGCGTTTCGCCAGGACCCGGATGATTTCCTGCAGGAGGGTGACGTCCCCCGAGGCCTCCTCGTAGAAATCGGCGCGCCGCAGCGACAGCAGCAGCCCGTCTTCGAGGACCACGGCGCTCTGGCCGCGCCGCGAGCCGTCGATCAGCGCCCAGGTGCCGAAGGCCTCTCCGGGACCCACCTCCGAAGTCGCCCGCTCCCCGGTCGAGAGTCGCACCCTCCCCTCCACCACGAGGTAGAGGGCGTCGGCGGCATCCTCCTCGCCGTAGATCGTCTCGCCGCGGCTCATGTCGATCTCCTGGGCGACGTGCGCGAGCCCCAGGAGGTGCCGCGGCCCGACCTCGCTGAGCAGGTCCGCCCCCTTCAGGATCAGGACGCGCTCGACCGGGGTCAGCATCGTCCCACCGCCGCGGCGCGGACCGGCGCCCTCCCGAGCGCCGCGATCTCGGCGCGCACGATCGCCTCGGGCGCCTCGCGTCCGGGGGCTTCCGGCGTCTCCCGGGCGTCGTCGGCCTCGAACAGCCGCGCGTCGAAGCCCGGGACACAGCGGGAGGCACGCACCGCGACGGCGCGCAGCCAGGCATCGCCGTTCTCCCAGGCGGCGCGAATCCAGCCCGCCAGGCGCTCGCCTTCCTGGTCCTCGCCGGGCACGACCTGCGCCTCTTGCTCCAGCACCCGGTGCACCGCGTGGAAGACACGGCGCGGCAGGAGGCGTCCCAGGTACTCGAGCGCCGGGGCCGCGTCGCCGGACGTGTCCGGGCGCAGGCGATCGAGGACGCCGAAGAGCGGGCGCGGGTCGTACCAGCAGGCGAGCGCCTGCACGCCGCGCTCGACGGCGCGGCCGGCCGACTCGCGCCAGCTCTCGCCGAGCAGCCGCAGCTCCGGGACGGCGTGCTGCCGCAGCGCCGCCGCCGGCAGGGCGCAGGCGCGGTAGTCGCGCATCTCGCGCAGGAACAGCCGGTGCACCAGGCTCCGCGGCAGGACCGGGCGGCCGGTCTCGAGGCGGATGCGCGCGAGCCCGCTCAGCCCCAGATGCCGCAGGCGCGCGTCAGGGCTGCGGACGAGGGTCGCGAGCGCCCGGCGGGCGCGCGGCGTGGCGATGCGCGCGAGCGCCCCGGCCGCCTGCGCGCGGGCGCGCTCGCCGCCTTGTCCCGCGAGCAGCCGCTCGAGCGCCGGAACCGCCGCGTCTCCGAGCGGGACGATCGCCCGGCGCGCCTCGTGACCGAGCCCCGGCGTCTCCAGGAGGGGCAGCAGGATCGGGAGGGACGCAGCGCGCGGCCGGCGCGCCGCCGCGGCGAGGGCGGCGCGCCGCACCTCGGTGTCCGGATGCTCCAGGAGCACGCGCAGCGCTTCCGCGGCGAAGGACGCGTCGATCGCCCCCAGGGCCCGGGCCGCGAGCAGGAGGTCGTCCGGCCGGCCCGATGCGAGCCAGGCGTCGATCCGCGCGCGATCGAAGAGCGCTTCGGCGGACGCGGGACGATCGGCGAGCGCCTCCACCACCTCCGCCCGCAGCGGATCGTCCGGGCCGTCGAGCACCCGCCGGGCGAAGGCGAGGCCGCCGGGGGAGAGGGCGATGACGTGGTGCACCGCCGCGCGGCGCACTCCCTCGTCGGGCGAGCGCGTCAGCCGTTCGACCGTCCCCTCCGGGTCGCGCAGGCCCATCCCTTCCATCGCGACGATCGCCCCCGCCTGCACGGCGGGGGAGGGGTCGGCAAGGCGCTCGCGGACGGCGCGCGCCAGCAGCGGATGGCGGGCGAGCGAGCAGAAGCGCAGGGCGACGAGGACCCGCCGCTCCTCGCCGGAGGCGAGGGCCTCCAGCAGGGCCTGCCGCGCCGCCGGGACCCGCATCGATTCCGGGACGTCTTCGGGGTCGAAGGCGCGGCGGCTCAGCGCCTCGCGGAAGGCGCGGCCGTACTGGCGGTCGAGATGGAAGAGGACGAACAGCCACATCGCCGCCACCATCGCCGTCATGCCGACGATGACGCCGACCGGGATCTGGAGGAGGCGCATGACGACGAGCAGGATGCATCCGACGACGGCGTCCGACCAGCGCTCGATGAGCGTGTCCAGGGCCGGCTTGATGCGCCGCCGCTCGTGCGGGCGGATGGCGGCGTAATAGATCTCGTTCGACGACTTGCCGAGGGTCAGCGCCGCGACCCCCTGCAGCCAGCGCATGGCGACGACCGCCCAGCCGCCGGTGGTCACCGCCGCCCAGGTGGCGAAGACGAGCACCGTCCCCGGCTGCAGCCCCGTCGACGGCCCGAGCCCCAGGCGCTGCAGCAGCCACCCGGTCGCGCCGAACTGCAGCAGCAGCGACACGGAATTGAGCCCCACCTGGAAGGTGCCGAGGAAGCGCGTCAGGTCGTGCGGCTCGGGGTACATCTTCTGCGCGAAAATCTTGAACTGGAAATCGACCAGCGTCGAGATGCACACCGAAAGCGTCAGCGCCACCGCGAGGATCTTGATGTAGCGCGAGCGGCGGATGATGTCCCACGACGAGTCCCGCGTGGCGGCCGGGATGGACGCCGCATGCTCCACGTGCCTCCCCTCGATCCCGGAGGTGAGCAGGCGCACGACGAGCAGAAGCGCCGGCAGCGCCCAGATGAGGCCCGTCGGCGGCAGGACCTTCGCCGAGGCCGCCGCGATCGCCCCGCCCGCCAGCCCGCCCACCAGCCCGCAGCCGCCGAGAAGCGGGAAGAGCCGCCGGGCGCGCTGCGAGTCCCAGAGATCCAGCCCCATGGCCCAGAAGTGGGGGAGCAGCATCATCGCCTGGCTGCTGACCCAGAGGTAGAGGAGGCCGCTCGTGACGTGCGGCGCGCGCGGCAGGGCCATCGCCAGGGCCAGGCTCAGGAGGATCGCGGTCCACTGGTTGAAGCGCCGCGCGCCGAGGCGGGGGAAGGCGTGCGCGACGCGGCTTTCGAGGAACACGTAGCCGGCGGAGCAGAAGGCGACGGCGATGTAGGCGTAGGGCAGGGACAGGGCGCCGTACTCGCCGATGAAGAGCGAGTCGCGCAGCACCTTGGCGATGGTATAGGCGCCGAAAAGGATGGCGGAGAGCGCCCCCATGCGGGCCAGGAGCGCGAGCCCGTCCGGATCGAGCCCCAGCCGCCGGGCGAAGGCGCGCGACAGACTCATGGCCGGGGGCAGCCGGGATGGCGCGTGATCTCCTCGCGCTTCTTGCGGAACAGCGCCACCCAGTCGTCGAGGGTCACCTCGTGCTCGCGACCGTGCTCCCAGATCGTCTGATGCAGCCGCTCGATGCGCGCGGCCCGGAAGAGATCGGCGATCTGCCGGTCGGAGAGCCGGCCGAGGAGCGAGGCGAGCAGCGCCCGTCCCGCCTCGCCGATGACCGGGTGGCGCAGCGTCGAGGGGCGCAGCGGCCCGCCGATGCTGTTGAGCCGGGCGGTGCAGGTGTCGGCGTCGCGCCAGACCGACAGCGCCTTCCAGCCGTCGTAATCGACGCGACCCGAGAAGGCGGTGGTGAGGCCACCGTGTCCGAACACCGCGCCGAGGTCGCCGACGTAGACGATGGGGCGGCGGCACACCGAAGCGAGTCCGGGCTCCTTCCCGAGAATCTCGCCGCGCGGGCAGGCGAGGACGTTCTGCTCGGCGCTGTTGTCGGCGCACTGGATGAAGGCGGCCAGGAGCCGCAGCGCGTCGAGGTCCGCCTTCGACGCGCCTCCGGCCGAGGCGTCGACGAGGTCGAGCGATCGCCAGGCCACCCCCTCGCCCGGCCGTTCCTCGATCCACGCGGCGTCCACGGGCTCCTCGATGGCGGCCGGGTCGAAGGTGTAGGTGCCCACCTCCGCCTCGGGCGGCAGCGGCTGGATCGCGCCCTCCGCGTTCAGCTTGTGCGGGTTGTTCCCGGCGTTCACCCATTCCCACGGGTGCCGGGGGCAGCCGCGGCAGGTGACGCGCACCGGCAACTGGCGGTCGGTGTAGAAGCCGAGCGCCCAGAACAGGCGCGTCCCCAGGACCTCGCCGTAGACCTCCTTGAAGCGATCGTTCTCGACGTACTTCACCTTGAAGACGCGGCCGTCGTCGAGGCGGCAGAAGAATTTCTCCGACCATCCGCGGATCGGCCGCGGGACGAAGTCGCAGCGGATCTCTTCATCGACGCCGAACGACAGCACGCCCCGCGGACCGTGGTACAGGTCGCGTGACGCGACGTCCACCTCTTCGCGCACGCGGGCCCGCTTCAGCGCGTCGAGGCGCTGCGCGGCGGTGACGGGGCGGAGAGGCGGAAGCGGCTCCGGCGCGGCCGGGCTCTTCGCGCCGATCGCGTCCGAGAAAAGCAGCGCGGCGCCGAGACACAACGACGCGGCGCACGCGAACAGGGAAACCCCGACGCCGGGTGCAGGGATCCACGGACCTCGCGACGCGCGTTCTCCCATGAAAAGGCCCTCAGGTGTTTTTGGAAAAGCGCTCGCAACCCTGCAATGCCGATGCCACGGTCGTCGCGCAGGCCGGGCCGCGTCCCGGATCGACGCGGATCATGCGACTCGCAGCGACGCGGGTGTCATCGGCGGCGGGTCGGCTTCACGTGCAGGCTTTCGATCCACTCGCGCGCGAAGTCGCGATCCTGATGCAGGTTCACGAGAGCGGTGACGATCATGGCGATGAGACCGCCGAGGCTGGCGAGGGCCATGTCCTTCTGCGCATCCCACGGATCGCCCTGCGTGCCGAGATAGGCGACGCCGAGATCGCCGCCGAAGACCGTCGCCGCGGCCCACTCGATGAGCTCGAAGATCATCGAGAAGGCCATGGTCATGTCGAGGGGCAGGTAGTAGGACCAGAAGCCGCGCGCCTGCGCGATGCGCACGAAGACCTCCCGCATCGGATACGAGAGCAGGAGCCCGAAGGAAAAGTGCGCGAGCCGGTCGAAATGGTTGCGCCCGGTGCCGAGCGACTGGAGCGGTCCGCCGAGCGCGTGCAGCCACGCCTGGTACGGCACCTTCGCGTAGGTGTAGTGCGCGCCGACCTCGTGCACGCACAGGAAGAGGAAGATCAGCGTGTACGAGAAGCGCGAGAAGCGGAACCAGCGGGAGGTGACGGCGAGAACGCCGATGGCGGTGACGGCGAGCGCGTTCTCCAGCATCCAGTCGGAGCGGTCGAGCGGGTGGATCGCCAGCACGGCCCACCAGGCCAGGAACAGGCCGAGGAGGATGAGGACGTACAGCGAGTGCCGCGGCAGCTTCATGCGCGCCCGATCACCTTTGCCGCAGATCGCGCCAGATATTCCGCACCGAGGCGCGTTCGTCGGTGTCGGTCAGGTCGACCCACGACACCGGATCGCCTTCGTGGTCGTCGCGGATGCGGATTCCCCAGAGCGGGGCGAAGGCGGCCACCTCGAGCGAGTAGCGCATGTCGGCGAGGACCTCCGGCTGCTGGGGATCGCGGGCGGCGAAGCCGTCGGCGAAGCGCTGGAAGCGGGCCTCGACGTCGGCGATGCGGGCCTCGCGCGCATCCGCGGCGGTGCCCGGCGCGCCAGCCTGGAAGAGCGGCACGGAGGTCCCGGGGCGCCAGCGCGCCGCGCCGAGGATCGGCACGCGCACGCCGTCCGCGTGGATGCGCCCCTCCGACACGTACAGCCCGCGCCAGATGACGAGATTGGCCGGCGTGGGGAGCGCGCGCGCCCGCTCGATCGCGTCGCCCCGCTCCGCCGCGCGGCGGGCGATCTCGTGCATCGCGACGGCGTGCTGGCGCGCGCCGAGTCCGAGGTAGGCGGCGCCCAGGAGGAGCGCGCAGAAGGCCGGCGCCGGGCGCGCGCGCCGCGCCGCCAGGATCACCCCGATGACGAGGCAGACCGAGAAGACCGGATCGATGATGGCGATGAGGTCCCAGGCGCTGCGGGACTTCGAGAAGGGGAGCCACAGCGACGTCCCGTAGCTGGTGCAGGCGTCGAGCAGGCCGTGCGACGCGTACGCGAGGATCGCTGCGGCGGCCGCCGGCTTCAGATGCTCGCGCCAGAAGCGGAACAGCACGAACGGCAGGAGCGCGATGAGTCCTCCGACGGGCGCGAAGGCCAGCGCGTGGGTGAGCTGACGGTGCACCTCCCACGGCAGCGCCGGGTCGCTCCACACCCGGAAGAAGACGTCGGCGTCCGCCAGTGTTCCCGCCGCCGCTCCGAGCAGGGCGAGCTTCCAACCGATTCTCCACGCCGAGGGCTCTCCGGTCGCGCCACGCGCCTGGTCCTGTCCGAGGGCGGCCGGGCGGAAGACAGGAAGGGTCGTCAGCGCCACGGCGGCGCCCAGAAAGGCGTGTGTGATGGGATCCACGGTCACAAGGATAGCGGATGGTGGCCGCCGTGACCGGGTGGCCCGCCGCCGGGTCACGACGGTCGAGCGTCTTCGGGCCGCCGGTTGGGCGGCTACTCTTCCCGCAGGGCGACCATCGGGTCCACCCGCAAGGCCAGGCGCGCCGGCAGCCAGCAGGCGAGGAGCGCCGCCGCCGTCAGGAGCAGCGCCACTCCGGCGAAGGTCAGGGGATCGGCCGGCCGCACCCCGTACAGCAGCCCCGAGAGGAGCCGCGTCGCGGCGAGCGCCCCCACCGCGCCGATGGCGAGCCCGATCCCCGTCAGACGCAGGCCGTTGCCGACGATCATCCAGAGGACGTCGAGCCGCCGCGCCCCGAGGGCGACGCGCAGGCCGATCTCCGGCACGCGGCGCCGCACCGAGTACGACAGGATGCTGTAGATGCCGATCGCGGCGAGGAGCAGCGCGAAGCCTGCGAACAGCGACAGCAGCAGCATCGTGGCGCGCTGGTGCGCCAGCGAATCGTCCAGCATCGTCTCGAGGGTCATCACGTCGGTCACCGGCTGCTCGGGATCCACCTGGGCGATCGCCGCCGAGACGTCGGTCGCGAGCGTGGCGAGCGGCGCCTTCGGCCGCACCACGAGCTGCAGCGCGTAGCGTGGTTCCTGTCCCACCGGCACGTAGATGGTCGGCGCCGGCAGGAGGGCGCCGAGCCCGTGCTGCTTGACGTCTCCGATGACGCCGACCACTTCGCGCAGCCCGGGATCGAAGGTGAGCGACAGGCGGCGGCCGATCGGATCGGCGTGGGGCCAGAAGCGGTGCGCGAACGACTCGCTGACCAGGACGACCTGGGGCCGCTCCGGCCGATCGGAGTCCGCGAGATCGCGGCCGCGCAGGAGCGGGATGCGCATCGTGTCCCGGTATCCCGGCGTGACGGCGCGCACGGCGAACTCGGGCTGCTCGGACATCGGCACGTCCGGGCTGCCTTCGATGACGACGGGCTGGGTCGATCCGCCCGTCATCGGCAGGCCGTCGATGGCGCCGACCCCGGCGATGCCGGGGAGCGCCCTGATGCGCTCGGCCGCCGCGTCGAAGAAGGCGGTCCGGCGCACCGGATCCGCGTACTTCGCGTCCGGCAGGGCGACCGTCATGCTGAGGACGCCGCGCGGATCGAATCCCGGATCGACGGCGCGGAGCTTCGCGAGCGTGCGCACCATCAGGCCGGCGCCGACGAGCAGCACGAGCGAGATCGACACCTCCGCGACGACCAGCATCCCGCGCGTCCGCCGGCCGCCCGTGTCGGAGGAGGAGCGCCCCAGGCCCTGCTTCAGCGCCTCGGCCGGGTCGACGCTCGTCAGCCGGAGTCCCGGCAGGAGGCCGGCGGCCAGTCCGGTGAGGACGGACACGGCGAGCGTGAATGCGAGCACGCGCAGGTCGAGCTGGACCTCGGTGAAACGCGGCAGCTGCTCGCCGAGGAGCGCCGTCAAGGCGGCGATCCCCTCGTGCGCCACTCCGAGGCCGAGCACCCCTCCCGCCACTCCGAGGAACACGTTCTCCACCAGCACCTGCTGGAGGATGCGCCCGCGACTGGCGCCGAGCGCGGTCCGCAGCGCCATCTCCTTGCGGCGGGCCAGCGTCCGGGCCAGCACGAGGTTCGCGACGTTGGCGCAGGCGATGAGGAGCACGAGCGTCACCGCGCCGAAGAGGATCCACAGGGCGGGCCGCACGTCCCCCACCAGCTCGCGGTGCAGCGGAACCACCAGCGCCCCCCAGCCACGATCGTCCTCGGGGTACTGCTCCTCGAGCGCCTGGGCGATCGCGTCCAGCTCGGCCTGCGTCTGCGGGACCGAGCTCCCCGGCGCGAGGCGGGCGATCGCCAGGTAGTCGTGGATGCCGCGCAGCGCCTTGTCCTTGTCGGTCCAGGCGAGCGGCACCCAGAGATCGGCCCAGGCCGGGAAGCGGAACTCCGCCGGCATCACGCCGACGACGGTGTAGGGCTCGCCGCCCAGCCGCACCGGCTTTCCGACGATCCCGGCGTCGCCGCCGAAGCGCGAGCGCCAGAGGCGGTCGCTGAGAATCGCGACCTTGTCCTTGCCCGACGTCTCCTCCTCCGGCAGGAAGGTCCGGCCCGCCTGCGGCTTCGTGCGCAGCACGGCGAACAGGTCGGGCTCCACGAGCGCCGCGGTGAGGGACTCGGGGTGAGACCCGTCGGTGAAGGAGAGATTGGCGCCGCCGTAAGCGGCGGCGTGCTCGAAGACATGGCTGCGGGAACGCCAGTCGAGGAAGTTGGCCGGGGAGAGGGCGAACTGTGTGCGGCCGGGGAACTGCTGCTGCGGCGGCGTGTGCCACAGCTGCACCAGGCGATCGGGCTGGTCGTAGGGAAGCGGGCGCAGCAGCAGCGCGCTCACGAGACTGAAGATCGCCGTGTTGGCGCCGATCCCCAGGGCCAGCGTGAGGATCGCCAGGAGACTGAAGCCGGGATGCTTGCGCAGGCCGCGCCAGCCGGCGCGCGCGTCCTGCCCGAGGCGCTCCAGCAGGGGAAGACCGCGCCGCTCGCGCTGGGCTTCGATCGCCTGCTCGGCGCCGCCGAGATCGACGAGCGCCCGGCGGCGCGCCTCTTCGGGCGTGAGTCCCTGCTTCAGATTGTCCTCGGTGTGCATGCGGACGTGGCTTTCGATCTCGTCGGCGAACTCGCGGTCGGCGCGGCTCCTGCCGAACAGACCGAGGAGCCGGCGGAAGAAAGCCCGCAGGCCCCTCATGCGCCCTCCCCCTCCGGCGCCAGGAAGCGTCCGAGGATCGCCGTCGTCCGCTCCCACGCTGCGGTCTCGCGCGCCAGCCGGCGGCGGCCGGACGGGGTCAGCCGGTAGTAGCGGGCGCGGCGGTTGTTGTCGGAGGTCCCCCACGCGGCCGCGATGTCCCCCTCCTGCAGGAGCTTGAGCAGAGCCGGATACAGGGTCCCGTAATTCACCAGCAGCCCGTGTCCGCTCACCTGCTCGATGCGCCGGGCGATCCCGTACCCGTGCAGGGCCCCCAGGGTTTCGAGCGTCTTGAGAATCATCAGGGCCAGGGTTCCCTGCATCACGTCCGCCTTCCCGCCCATGCCGCCTCCTCCGAACGGCTTCGCCGCGGGAGCGCGACAGCCCCTATGGGGAAGCCATAGGTGAAAACGCCGGCGGTTCGCAGGGGGTTCCAGGATTCTCGCGGCGCGGTCGTGAGGCTTGGCTTTTCACGGCCGGGTGGTACGTTGGATCCCGAACACGAACCGCGGCATCCGCAATCCCACGCATCGATCCGCTGGAGACTCGCCCATGCGCATGGTCTCGAAACGGCGCGGCCTCGCCGCCGCCCTGGTCCTGTCCGCCCTGATCGTCCTTCCGTCGGCTTCCTCAGGTGCCTCGAAGCGGTCGCCGAAATCGCGCCTCAAGAACATCGTCGTCGTCATGATGGAGAACCGCAGCTTCGACCACCTGCTCGGCTGGCATCCGACCGCCGACGCGCGCCAGGCCGACCTGGCCTATCCGGACGGTCTCGGCGGGCTCGTCCCGACGTCGCATCTCCTCGATTTCCAGGGATGCGGACACCCGGAGCCGGACCATAGCTACGACGGCGGGCGCGCCGAGGTGCACGACGGCGCCATGGACGGCTTCCTGACGGCGGGGGACAACGACGCCTACGCCCTCGGCTACTACGTCGAGGAGGACCGTCCGTTCACCAGCGCCCTGGCGCGAAACTTCACCACGCTCGACCACTGGTTCGCGTCCATCCTCGGGCCGACGTTCCCCAATCGCATCTTCCTGCACGCGGCCCAGACCGACCGGCTCGACAACGCCGTCACGCTCTCGACCCTGCCGACCATCTGGGACCGGCTGGCCGAGAAGCACGTGAACGCCCGGTACTACGTCTCCGACATTTCCTTCCTGGCGCTCTGGGGCGGGAAGTACGCCTCGATCGTCGCACCGTATGCGCAATTCCTTGCGGACGCCGCCGCCGGGAAGCTGCCTCAGGTCAGTTTCGTCGAGCCCCGCTTCCTCGGAGACGACATCGGGATCGGCGGCAGCGACCACCCTTTCAGCGACATCCGATCCGGCGATGCGTTCCTCGAGCGCACTTTCCACGCGGTGGCGTCCGGTCCCGACTGGCCGTCCACGGTGTTCATCGTCACCTACGACGAGTGGGGCGGTTTCTTCGACCACGTCGCGCCGCCGCGCGCCGCCGCGCCCAACGACGTCGATCCGGACGTGGTCGGCGGCAAGGCGCTCCTGGGCCTGCGCGTCCCGGCCATCATCGCGTCACCCTTCACCAGGGGGGATCCGGACCACCCCCGGGTGGTCTCGACGGTCTTCGACCACACCTCGGTGCTGAAGCTCATCGAGTGGCGCTTCGGCATCGCTCCGCTGACGGCCCGCGATGCCTCGAACGACGTCGGCAACCTGCTCGACGCGCTGGACCTGGACGCCTTCGACGCGGCGGTGCCCGACCTGCCGGAGGTGGATCCGCCCCCGCCGCACGTCTGCGACTGAAGGAGGTTCAGCCGATGCGGCCGAGGATCGACTGCAGCCGCTCGATCTCCAGCGGCTTGACGACGTGCTCGTCGAAGCCGGCCTCGCGCGAGCGCTCCCGGTCGTCGGACTTGCCCCAGCCGGTGACGGCGATGAGGACGATGCCGCTGGTCGAGGAGAAGGCGCGCAGGCGTCGCGCCAGGTCGTAGCCGTTGAGACCCGGCATGCCGATGTCGAGGAAGGCGATGGCGGGGCGGAAGGTCCGGGCGGCGGCCAGACCCGCCAGACCGTCGTACTCGACGCGCACTTCGTGGCCGAGCGAGCGCAGCATGCGCGCCAGCGTGTCGGCGAAGTCGCGGTTGTCGTCCACCACCAGCACCCGGCTCTTCGCCTCGGTGCCGGACGCGTGGAAGTGCGCCGGGTCGCGCTCCCGGAAGGTCGTGGAACGGCCGAGAGCCCCTTCCGCCCACGTTGAGCTGCGGGGGGCGGGGGACGGCAACGCGGGAATGCGAACGACGAACTCGGATCCCTGCCCGGGCCCGTCGCTGTGCGCGTCGAGCCGGCCGCCGTGCAGCTCGATCAGCCGCCGGCTGAGCGACAGCCCGACGCCGAGCCCCGAGGTGGTGCGCTCGAGCGTGCGGTCGGCCTGCGTGAACATCTCGAAGATCGGATCCAGCATGTCGGCAGCGATGCCGATGCCGTCGTCGCGCACCCGGCCGATCATCTCGCCGTCCTTCACCTCCACGGAGAAGTCGATGCGCCCTCCGGACGGCGTGAACTTGGCGGCGTTGTTGAGCAGGTTGAGGAACACCTGCGCCAGGCGCGTCGGGTCGGCGTCGATGGTCAGCCCGGCCGGCGGCAGGTCCACGGTGAAGCGGTGCCCGCGGTCGCGCAGGATCGGCTCGACCGCCTCGATCGCGGCCGAGGCCACCGCGCGCACGTCCACCCGCTCGCGGCGCAGCGCCAGGTTGCCCGTGGTGATGCGCGACACCTCGAGCAGGTCGTCCACCAGTCGCACCATCTGCCGGACCTGGCGGTCGATGATGCCGCGCGCCTCGGCGGCGATGCGCGCGTCGCTCCCCGGCGCCTGCATCAGGTAAAGGGCGTTGCGGATGGGCGCGAGCGGGTTGCGCAGCTCGTGGGCGAGGGTGGCGAGGAACTCGTCCTTGCGCCGGTCCACGACGCGCAGCGCCTCCTCGGCGTCGCGGCGCTCGCGGATCTCCAGCTCGAGGTCGGCGAGCATGTGGTTCATCGCGTCGGCCAGCATGCCGATCTCGTCCTCGGTCGTGCGTCCCGCCCGCACCGAGAAATCGCGCCGCGCGACGACCCGGCGGGCCGCGTCGGCCACGCCCTGGATCGGGCCGGTCACGGCGCGCTGCAGCCAGGCCGACAGGAGGAGCGCGCCGATCAGCGCCATCGCCATCACCGCCACCAGGATGACCACGTACGCGAGGAGCCGATCGGTCAGGCCGTAGCGCGCCTGCAGGACGACGGTCCCGAGGCGCTGGCCGTCGTCCACGATGGGGTAGACGAGATCGAGCCGGTCGCCCTGGATCCGGATCCCCGGATCGGGCGCGCGCGTCGGCGTCGCCGTCGTGTCGGCGTCGCGCGCCCAGGCGGCGAACAGCGATCCGTCCGGGGCATAGAGCGCGGCGCGGCCGACGTCGGGGCGGGCCTCGAGCATCGCCAGGTCGCGCGCCGCTTCCTTGCGATCGTCGAAGGCGAGGGCGGGAGCGCTGGCGCGGCCGAGGATCTCGGCCTGCGTGCGCATCTCGGTGACCTTGGCGTGGCGGTAGTCGCTCACGGTGTAGGTGACGAGCGCGAAGGCGGTGATGACGAGCGCGGCGAGCGTCGTCGCGAGGACCAGCGCCGTCACCTTGCGGCGCACCGAGCGGCGCAGGAAGCCGGGGAGTCTCACGAGGCCCCCGGCTTGACGAACTGCGCCAGCGCCAGCATGCGGCTGCTGATGTGCAACCCGGCCCGCTCGGCCGCCTCGGGGGCGATCTCGAACCGGACCCGGTTCTCCGCGAGGACGAGATTGATCATGGCGCCGCGCGCCAGCCCGTTGTCGCTGTCGCCCACGAGCAGGAGTCCCCGCCGGCCGGCATAGCGCGCCAGCTCCTGCATGGAGTCCCGCCCCGCGTAGAGCATGTGCAGGCCGTCGGGAGCGTCGCCGTTCTTCAGGCGGCGCACCTCCACCGGATGACCCTGCGCCTGGCGTCCCTGGACAATCTCCTGGAGCGCCCCGCGCACCTCCTCGTCCCCGAGGATGCCGATGACGAACGGAGCGTGCGGTCCGGCCAGCGTGTCGTCCGGCCACTCGACGTAGGACAGGAACTTGAAGAGGTACGCTCCCTTCACCTCGTGCGCGGCCTGTCCCAGTGCCGCCTGCGGGAGGAGCAGCGCGAGACCGGTCGCGGCGAGGAGCCGCAGAGGCACCCATCCCGCCGTCCTCCGGCGCGCCGCGACGGGCTCGGAGACGGCGTGCATCGGTTCAGAACCGGACGAGGACGTTGAGGAAGGCGGTGCGATCGAACTCGGCTCCCGGGGCCCACTCGATGTGGCCCGCATCGGTGAGGTTGCGCATCAGCAGCGAGATCTCCAGGTCCTTGCGCCAGGTCCAGCCGACCCGCGCGTCCACCGCAGTGTAGGAGGGGACGCCCCGCTCGTCGAGCGCGCCGTAATAGCGGGCCATCACGTCGATCTCCCACGAACGGCCGAGGTCGAGGATGGAGCGCAGCTTGGCCCACTCGTTCGGGTCGCTGTTGTCGTTGACCGCGGGCTGGAGATCGACGACGCCCGGCTGCGGCTCGACCTGCACCTCGAGGTGGTTGTAGCCGGCGGAGAGGCGCCAGCGGTCCAGCACGCGCCAGTTGCCCCAGACCTCGACCCCCTGCGAGTGCCCCTCGGCGCCGTTCTCCACCGTCGCCCCGGCCGGTCCCGGCTCGAGGGTCCGTTGCTTCTGGAGATCGTCGTACCAGAGCGTCGCGGACCAGGAGAAGCGCTCGGACATCTGCCCCCGGTAGCCGACCTCGTAGACGTAGGAGATCTCCGACTCGAAGTCGGGACCCCCGGCCACGAGGAACGGCGGCGTCCCCGGGATGAACAGCTCGCGGTCGAACCGCGAGGGCGTGCGCAAAGCGCGCGACCAGGCGGCCCACAGCAGGTGATCGGTCTGGAAGCGCCAGCCGAGCCGCACGCTCGGCAGGAACTCCGCCCCGGTGTAGCTGTTGCGATCCACCTTGGCGCCGGCGGTGAGGTCGAGGTTGCGATGCAGGGCGATCTCGTCCTGCGCATAGAGATTCCAGGAGTTGAGGTCTTTGTCCTCGGGGATGATGGCGATGGCGGCGCTGCTCTCGATGCGATCGCGATCCTGGCGCAGGCCTCCTCCCCAGATCAGGCGGTGCGCGCCGCGGGCGTGCAGGATGTGGCTCCAGTCGAGGTAGCCGGTGTCGAGCTTCTGCTGCCGGCGCTCGGTGTGGTCCCAGTACGACAGGACGCGCAGCGTGTCGCCCCCCTGGAACGTGCGGGTCCAGCGGCCCAGGACGTTGGCTCCGCGCAGCTCGGAGGTCAGCGGCTGTTCCTGGTTGTCGCGCTGGTCGTACAGGTCCCCCTGCACTGTGTACGAGTCCCGGCCGTGCGCGAAGTCCCAGCGGGTCCCGCCCTGGATGCGGCCGAGGCCGTCGAGGGTCTCGGTGCCGTCCGGAAGCTCGGTGTTCTCCCGCCGCGTCCCCTGGGCGTAGCCGCGCCAGTGGCCCGACTCGGTGGCGCCGCCATAACGTCCCGAGAAGCGCTGCTCGCGGTTGCCGCCGCCGGCGGCGACGAGCCCGCCCTGCGTCTCGCCCGCGGGCTTCGTGATGATGTTGATGACGCCGTTGACCGCGTTGGCGCCCCACAACACCCCCCCCGGTCCGCTGATCACCTCGATGCGCAGGACGTCCTCGAGCATCACGTCCGGCGCGTCCCAGAAGACCCCGGAGAAGGTCGGCGTGTAGACGTTGCGGCCGTCGATGAGGACGAGGAGCTTGTTCGCCAGCGTGTCGATGAAGCCGCGCGCGGTGATGGCGTAGCCGACCGCGCCGCTCTGCGCCACCTCGAGGTTCGGCGCGAGGCGCAGCGCCTCCATGATGCTGTTGGCGCCGGACCGGCGGATGTCGTCGCTTGTGATGACGTAGATCGAGGCCAGCGAACCGGAGATCGGCTCGGCGCGGCCGCTGGCCGACGTGACGACGATATTGGAGAGCTGCTCGAGGGACAGGTCGCCCAGATCGCGCGCCGCGACGAGGTCCTGCCCGGAAGTGCGGGACGAGCCGAACAGGCAAAGAATGACGAGGCACGCGAGGTGCGCGCCCCTGCGGTGCAGACTTTTCCCCGTCACGTCCCCTCCGGACGCGCTGCAGCGGTGCTTCGAGCGAGTTCAGCCGGGGAGTCTACGTCCGGGATTCCACCGAACACATCCGTGTTTTCCGGTAGGACAGCGTCGGAGGTGTGCGGATGCGGTGGATCAGGACCCGGCGGCCCTGGCCCTGTCCTTCTCCTGATCGGCGCGCATGCCCCGCCACTTGTCGGAGATCTTGATGATCAGATCGAAGATCCGTTTGTTCATCTTGTCGAGGTTCGTCGTCGTCTGCGCCTGCCCCGATCCCCGCCAGATCATCTGCTTCGTGCGCGCCGACCACACTTCGAAGAGGAGCGTCCCCTTCGTGTAGGTGCGCTCCGTCGGCATGTTCGGCGTCGCCCACGACCACGCCGCCGGGGACCAGTACCAGCTGGCGGGATAGAAATAGCCGTACTCCTCCGCGGCGATGGCCATGTCACTGTTGATGGCGACGCGATAGGCGATGTACGCGTCCGGGTCCCCGTCCTCCTGCACCTTCTTGACGCCCGCCCGGTACAGCCGCCCGTCCACCACTTCGACGATCCGCTCGTGCAGGAACGGATTGTCCTGTGACAACGACCGCTTCGGATCATCCCTCCACGCATACGAATGAACGCTGGAGAAATCGAACGCCTGATCGAAGTCGATCTGCACATCCGATCCCGCCCCCGCGGGCGCGGCGAGCAGCAGCAGAGCGAGCGTCGGGAGGGCGGCCAGCACGAGAGTCCGTCGAAGCGTCATGGGAGCCGGAGTATACGCGCTCCCCTCGAGGAGGCGGTGGCCGAGGAGAGATCCGGGCGCGGCCTGAAGGCCGGGCCGGGGATCGTAGTAGGATGCCGCATCCAACCTTGAGGAGAGATCCATGATCCGTGGAGTATCGATGCCGCTCGCCGCGACCCTCCTGCTGGCCGCCGCCCCCGCCTTCGCCGCCGACGCGACGCGCGAGGTCGAGCCGAAGCCGCCGGTGGCGGCGAAGAAGCCGCACGACGTCGTGTCGCCGAACGGCACGCGGAACGATGTCTACTACTGGCTGCGCGACGACACCCGCTCGAAGCCGGAGGTCCTCGACTACCTCAAGGACGAGAACGCCTACTACGCCGCCGAGAGCGCCGCGTACAAGGACCTGACCGACAAGCTGGCGAAGGAGATCACCGGGCGGCTCAAGCAGGACGACAGCACCGTCCCGGCGAAATGGAAGGACTACATCTATTACCAGCGTTACGAGCCCGGCAAGGAGTACCCGATCCAGGCCCGGCACGCGGTCGGCTCCGACAAGGAGCAGGTCCTCGTGGACGGCAACAAGCAGGCGGAGGGGAAGGCCTTCTACGCGCTCGGCCGCCGCGCCATCAGCATGAACCAGGCGCTGGTCGCCTACCTCGAAGACACGACCGGCCGCCGGCAGTACGTCCTGAAGGTCCGCGACATCGCCACCGGCAAGGACCGCCCCGACATCCTCAAGGGGCTGAGCCCGGTCGCCGTCTGGGCCAATGACAACAAGACGATCTTCTACGTCGAGAACGACCCCACGACGCTCCTGTCGACGCGCGTCAAGCGGCACGTGCTCGGGACCGACCCGAAGACCGACGCTCTGGTGTACGAGGAGAAGGATCACAGCTACTACCTCGGCATCGGCAAGTCGGGGGACGACAAGTTCGTCATCATCCACCTGCACAGCACGACCGCCGACGAGATGTGGTTCATCGACGCCGCTGAGCCTCTGTCGGCGCCGAGGTCTCTCGCGAAGCGGACGAAGGATCTCCTCTACGGCGCCGACCACATCGCCGGCCGCTGGATCATTCGCACCAACATCAACGCACCCAACTACAAGGTGATGGCGGTCGCCGACAAGGACGTCACCGGCGGCACGGACAAGTGGAGCGATGTCCTGCCGTACGACAAGGACGTCTTCATCGAGGACTTCGCGCTGTTCCGCGACTACCTGGTGATCAACGAGCGCAGCGAGGGGCTGCTGCGGCTGCGCGTGCGGCCGTGGGCCGACCTCGCCTCCTCGACCGTCATCCGCTCCGATGAGCCGGCGTACGCCGAGGAGCTGGACGTCAACCTCGAGCAGGACACCGACAAGCTGCGCTACACGCACGACTCGCTGGTCACGCCGACGCGCACCTACGAAGCCAACATGAAGACGGGCGAGCGCAAGCTCCTCAAGGAGCAGCCGGTCCTCGGCGGGTTCGACGCCGCGAACTACGTCACCGAGCGGGTGTGGGCCACGGCGCGCGACGGCACGAAGGTGCCGGTGTCGCTCGCCTACCGCAAGGGCTTCAAGAAGGACGGCACCGCGCCGATGTACCAGACCGCCTACGGCTCGTACGGAGCCTCGTCGGACCCGGCGCTGCGCATCTCGTCGATCTCGCTGCTCGACCGCGGCTTCGTCTATGCCCTGGCGCACATCCGCGGCGGGCAGGAGATGGGGCGGCAGTGGTACGACGACGGCCACCTCCTGCACAAGAAGAACACCTTCACCGACTTCATCGACGTGACCGACTTCCTGGTGAAGGAAAAGTACGCCGCCCCGGACAAGGTGTTCGCCATGGGCGGCAGCGCCGGCGGACTGCTGATGGGCGCGGTCGCCAACCTGGCCGGCGACAAGTACCGCGCCATCGTCGCGCACGTGCCGTTCGTGGACGCGGTGACCACGATGCTCGACGATTCGATTCCGCTCACCTCGAACGAGTTCGACGAGTGGGGCAACCCGAAGGACAAGCAGTACTACGATTACATCCTGTCGTACTCGCCGTACGACAACGTGCAGGCGAAGCCCTACCCCGCCCTCTACGTCACCACCGGCCTGAACGACTCGCAGGTGCAGTACTTCGAGCCGGCGAAGTGGGTCGCGAAGCTGCGCGCCATGAAGACCGACACCAACCCGCTCCTCTTCAAGATCAACATGGAGGCGGGGCACGGCGGCAAGTCCGGCCGCTTCGCGCGGCTTCAGGAAACCGCGGAGGAGTACGCCTTCCTCCTGAACCTCATCGGCCGCCGCAGCTAGGCCTCCGCGCACCGGGATGTCCGATTCCCAGGAGACGCGTACCGGGGCGGAGGTCGGCTCCTCCCCGGCCGCTCCGCCGCCCGGCGCCAGCGAAGCGCACCCGGCGTGGATCGGCGACTACCAGATCCTCGGCGTCCTCGGCCGCGGCGGCATGGGGATCGTCTACGAGGCGGAGCAGCGCTCGCCGCGCCGCCGCGTCGCCCTGAAGGTGGTCCGCGGCGAGGCGGCGCTCGACGACAACCACCTGATGCTCTTCCGGCGCGAGGTCGAAGTCCTCGCGCGGCTCGAGCA
>DASYQE010000361.1:0-20059 GCA_036005805.1 Candidatus Polarisedimenticolia bacterium
GGCCGTTTCGACGATCCGTCCCTGGTACATCACCGCCACGCGGTCGGCGAAACGCTCCACCAGCGCCAGGTCGTGCGCGATGAACAGGTACGCGCAGCGGGACTCCTCCTGAAGGTCGAGCATCAGATTGATGACCTGCGCCTGGATGGAGACGTCGAGCGCCGACACCGGCTCGTCGGCGACGATGAGCTTCGGGCGCAGCGCGATGGCGCGCGCCACCCCGACGCGCTGCCGCTGGCCTCCGGAGAAGGCGTGCGGGTAGCGCCGCTTCATCGACGGGTCGAGACCGACGCGCTCGAGCAGCGCGTCCACCATTCCCTCGCGCTCGGCGCCGCGCCGGCCGATGCCGTGGATGTCGAGCGGCTCGCGGACGATCGCCCCGATGGTCATGCGCGGGTTGAGCGAGCCGTACGGATCCTGGAAGACGACCTGGATGTTCCGGCGCGCGCGCCGCAGCGGCCTGGGCTGAAGCGCCAGGAAGTCGGCGCCGTCGAAGCGGATCGAGCCCGCGTCCGGCTCGATGAGACGCAGGATGCAGCGCCCGAGCGTCGTCTTGCCGCTTCCCGACTCGCCGACCAGCGCCAGCGTCTCGCCGGGCCGCACGTCGAGCGACACGCCGTCCACGGCGCGCACCCACGACGAGACGCGCGCGAACAGTCCGCGGCGCACGGGGTAGCGCTTCACCAGATCGCGCACCTCGAGGAGCGGCGCGGATCCCCGGCCGGGCACGGCGGCGGCGGGGACGTTCATGAGGCCTGCTCCGTCGCCGGCCGCGATCGCGGGCGGCCCGCGGTGTCGTGGTGGAGGAAGCAGGCGACCTGGTGCGCGCCCTCCGCGCCGAGCGGCAGAAGGGACGGCACAACCTCGCGACACTCGGGCATCGCGTCGGGACAGCGCGGATGGAAGGCGCACCCGGGCGGCAGGCGGGCCAGATCGGGGACCGCTCCCTCGATCGCCGGCAGCCGCCGCGCCCGGGATCCCTGGACCGCGGACGAGCCCGGACGCGGCATGGATCGCAGGAGCCCGCGCGTGTACGGATGGGCCGGGTCGCGGAAGAGCCGGCGCGCGGTGGCCTCCTCGACGATGCGGCCGGCGTACATGACGGCCACCCGGTCCGCCATCCCGGCAATCACCCCGAGGTTGTGGCTGATGAGCAAAAGCGACAGTCCCAGCTCGTCGCGCAGGCGTTTCAGCAGCGCCAGGATCTCCGCCTGGATGGTCACGTCGAGCGCCGTCGTCGGCTCGTCGGCGATCAGGAGCGACGGCTTGCAGGCGAGAGCGCAGGCGATCATCACCCGCTGCAGCATGCCGCCCGAGAGCTGGTGCGGGTACTCGTGCACGCGCCGCAAAGCGTCAGGGATGCGGACCAGCTCGAGGAGCCGCGCCGCCTCGGCGAGCGCTTCCTTTTTCTTCATGAGGCGGTGCACGACCAGCCCCTCGGCGATCTGCGTGCCGACCGTCAGCACCGGGTTGAGGGCGGCGGCCGGCTCCTGGAAGACGAAGCCGATTTCGCGGCCGCGCACCGAGCACATCCTGCGCTCGGTCAAGGCCATCAGGTCGGAGCCCCGGAAGAGGATCCGCCCGGAGGCGATGCGCCCTGGCTCGGGCACGAGCCGGAGCAGCGACAGCGCCGTGACGCTCTTGCCGCAACCCGATTCGCCCACGAGCCCCAGCGTCTGCCCCTCCTCGACGGCGAACGAGACGCGGTCCGCGGCGCGGAAGGAGCCGCTGGCCCCGGGGAACTCGATGACCAGATTGTCAAGTTGGAGGATCGGCGCCACCGTCAGGCGATCCTCTCGCGCGGGGCGTAGGCGCCGAAGGCGGCGCGCAGGCGGTCGGAGATTTCACCCAGGGTCGCCTTCGCCTCCACGGCGGCGACCAGGAGCGGCATCAGGTTCTGATCGCCGCGGGCGGCCCGCTCCACCTCGTCGAGCGCCTGACGCGCGGTCCGCTGGTCGCGTCCCGCCTTGAGCGCCCGCACCCGCTCCCGCTGTGATTCCTCGAGGGCCGGGTCCACCTTGAGTGTCGGGAGGACCGCCTCGCCCGGCGCCGCGTCCTGGTAGCGGTTGACCCCGACGACGATCCGCTCGCCGCGTTCGGCCTGCTGCTGCGCGCGGTAAGCCGCCTCCTGGATTTCCTTCTGCTGGTACCCGGCCTCGATCGCCCGCACCGTCCCCCCGATCCGGTCGATGGCCTCGAGGAGTGCTGTCGCCTCCGCTTCGAGCCGGTCGGTCGCGGCCTCGAGAGCGTACGCGCCACCGAACGGATCGACGGTGTCGGCGACGCCTGTCTCGTGGGCCAGGATCTGCTGGGTGCGCAGCGCGATGGTCGCGGCCTTCTCGGTCGGCAGGGCCAGCGCCTCGTCCATGCCGTTGGTGTGCAGGCTCTGCGCGCCCCCGAGGACGGCCGCCAGCGCCTGCACCGCCACGCGCGCGATGTTGTTCTCGGGCTGCTGCGCCGTGAGCGTCGAGCCGCCGGTCTGGGCGTGGAAGCGCAGCCGCTGCGCCACAGGATCCGTCACGCCGAAGCGGCGCTCCAGCAGGCGTCCCCACAGCCGCCGCGCCGCGCGGAACTTGGCGATCTCCTCGACGAAGTTGTTGTGCGCGTTGAAGAAGAAGGAGATCTGCCCGGCGATCTCCTCGATGGGCAGCCCGCGCGCGCGCGCCGCCTCGAGGTAGGCCAGGCCGTTCGCGAAGGTGAAGGCGATCTCCTGCGCCGCGGTCGAGCCCGCTTCGCGGATGTGATAGCCGCTCACCGAGATGACGTTGAAGCGCGGCATCGCCTGGCGCCCCCACGCGAAGATGTCGGTGGCGAGCCGCAGCGACCCCTCGGGCGGGTAGATGTAGGTGCCGCGGGCGATGTACTCCTTGAGGACGTCGTTCTGCACCGTGCCCGAGAGCCTGTCGAGCGGCACGCCGCGCCGCTTCCCGACGGCGGCGTACAGCGCCAGGAGGATCGCCGCCGTGGCATTGATGGTCATCGAGGTGGAGACCCCGTCGAGCGGCAGGCCGTCGAGCAGCGTCTCCATGTCCTCGATCGAATCGATGGCGACGCCGACGCGGCCCACCTCCCCCGCCGCCATGGCGTGGTCGGAGTCGTAGCCCATCTGGGTCGGCAGGTCGAAGGCGATCGACAGCCCGGTCTGGCCGCGATCGAGCAGGTAGCGCAGGCGGCGGTTGGTCTCGCGGGCGTCGCCGAATCCGGAGTACTGCCGCATCGTCCAGAAGCGGCCGCGGTACATCGTCGGCTGGATGCCCCGGGTGAACGGCGGCTCCCCCGGCATCCCGAGCGCCGTGCCGGCGTCCCAGGACGCGAGGTGCTCCGGGGTGTAGACGCGCTCGACCGGCGCTCCCGAGTCGAAGCGGAATTCTTCGCAGCGCTCGGGCACCCGGGCGAGCGAGTCCTTCAGCGTGCCCGCCTCCCACTTCGCGAGCCGCGGGCGCTTCCCCTTGTTTCCGCCGGACGTCACGCCCGAAAACCTACCACAGCCCGCGACCGAACCGGCGCCTCCGGACGCCTCGGAACCCTAGGGGCACGGCACCGGGGAGATGCGGATCACCCCGGTCGACTTCCGGCCCAGCGCGTCGAGCGCCCCGGCCGCCTTCGCGCTGTGTCCCACGAGGTAGTAGAAAACCTGCCTCGGGTTCGTCGGATTCACCGCGTCCAGGATGCTGATGTTCGCGCCGACGGCGGCCTGCGGCACGTTCGAGGTCAGGCATTGCAGCGTCGTGAAGCTGGGATCGCCGTTGTAGACGTCGAAGGTGCCGCGGAAGATGTCGTAGCCGTCCACCGACGTCAGCTGCGGCCGCGCCGTCCAGTTGAGCGAGGCCGTCGTCGGGGTGGGCTGCGTCAGGGACAGGAAGATGTCGTTGCCGTCGCCGGTGTACACCAGCGCGTTCGTCGTCGCGCCTGTGGCGCTGACGCAGGCGACGTTGGCGCTGCAGCGCACCTTCACCTTGTAGCTCGCGTCCTTCAGCGGACCGTCGAGATAGAGGCTGTTGGTGGACCAGTCCTGCACCACGGCGCCGTCGCGCTCGAAGCGGAACTGCGCCACCCCGTTGGAGCAGCCGCCCGGCAGGGTCGAGGCGCTGGCGTCGAGGATGACGCGCTCGCCGCGCTCGACGATCCCGTCGCCGTCGGTGTCGTGCAGCGTCAGCGAGGGTGTCGTCCCGCCGTCCCCGACCGCCGGGTTGCAGGTCACCGGGCACGCGCCGGCGAGCGGCGCCTTGACGTCCGGGTTCGGAGTGATCTGCTGGGTGATGGCGCCGGTGATGACGATGTCGTCGAGCCACCAGCCGTCATCGGTGTCGAGGTCGGCCCACGTGCCGCCGAGCTCCTGGTAGGAGGAGGCGGCGTTGTTGAACTCCCACGCCTGACCGATCCAGCGGATGCGCACCCGCTGGCCCTGGTAGGCCGCGAGGTCGAACTTCGTCTGGATCCAGTTGCCGTTGCCGGTGGCCCCCTGGGACCCGGGACCGGCGCAGCCCAGCGTCGTGGTCTGGTCGTACGGCCAGCCGCACGACGCCCAGACCCCCTGCGGCCAGCACATCGTCTCGCGCGCCCCGTTCGGCGCGGGGGCGCCGCCGCCGGTGTCCGCGGGCGTCAGGTTGCAGTAGGTGATGGCCGTGCCGAAGCGGCTCCAGATCTGCGGGACGTGGTCGTAAACGTTCTCGTACGGCACCAGCTTGTCCCAGAAGCCCCACGCGTCCACCGCGTTCGACGGATCGGTGTCGATCTGGATCTGCACGTCGCCGTAGTCGAACGCCTCCTCGTCGTTGACGGAGCGCGCGCCGCCGGTCGGCGGACCGTGGCTCGCCGCCCGCCGCCCGAAGCGGTTCAAATCGCTGATGGTGACCATGTCGGCGATGTGGAAGAAGGAGACTTGGAGATCTCCCGGGTCCGGGAAGACGGCCAGGTTGATCGGGTTGGTCATGAACGCCGCGAGCTGCCGGAAGTGGGTGGTGTCGCCGGTGCGGCTCGCCGCGTTGGTGTGGACGCCCCAGTGCAGCGAGTTCGGTCCGCTGTGCGCCAGCGCCCCGTTGGCCGGGGTGGTCTGGAAGGCGGTGGCCTGGCAGGTCCCGACCGGGCAGTGGATGTGCCAGTCCATGTCGTTGTCGGGGTCGATCTTGCAGCCGGGATCGAGCGGCGGCACGTTGAAGCCGCCGCAGGCGACGCCGTTGAGGAGCTGCGAGGATCCGATGGTGCCGGTGCCGACCACGACACCGATGGTGTCGTTCTTGGCGCTGGGCGTGCCGATCGGCTTGGTGTCGATGCGGATGCCGGCCTGGCCGTCCCGCTCGGTCTCGAAGTTCTCGACGATCTTCCCGTCGTCGGCGGTGTTCGGCAGCCCGTCGGGCCCGAGCACCTTGACCTGCGTCATGCCCGACGGCAGGTCGAGGTCGGCCAGCAGGGTGATCGGGATCGCCGCCATGGTGCCGAGCGTCTCGGACGAGGTGAGCGTCAACAGGAAATCCAGCCGCGCCGGGTTCGAGCCGCTGGTGCTCGCGAGCGTGTTCTTCGCCACCACCTCGAAGTAATCCCCGGTGTCGTCCCCGGTGCCGGCGACCTTGTCGGCGCCGATCGACCCGAGGACGAGCGACTGCCCGGCGGTGAAGACGCTGCGCCGGATCGACGGCTGGGTGATGCAGGCGACGTCCGGGTCGGCGCTGTTCAGGTTGAAGGTCACGTTCGTCAGGCTGGTCGTGCCGGCGTTGAGGATCTCGACGTAGATGCGTCCCTTCTCGCCGGCGTCGATCCAGATGTCGTGGTCTCCGTCCACGTCGCCGGCGCGCACCTGCCGCACCACCAGCTTCGCCAGCGGCAGCGCGCGGCAGGCGACGGTGACGTTGTAGCGGGCCAGGTCGTCGGGAGCTCCGTCGCCGTCATCGTCGTTGCTGCCGGAGGGGTCGCAGGCGTCCCCCAGACCGTCCCGGTCGGCGTCGGCCTGCTGGGTGGTATTGGCGATGACGGCCGCGTTGTAGATCGTCGGGCAGTTGTCGACGTCGTCGGTGACCCGGTCGTTGTCGTAGTCGTCGAGGACGGCGGAGCAGGTGCCGCCGTTGGTCACCGTCGTCCTCATGCAGGTCTCCTGCGCGATGCCGGTGCAGGTCTCGCCGTTCGGGCACTGGCCGTTGTTCGTGCAGATGGTCGACGAGGTGATGCTGCAGGTCCCCGTGGTCGGACAGTTGGCGTTGGTGGTGCAGAGGGTGGAGCTGGTGCGCTGGCACGTCCCCGTGGCGGCGGTCGCGGTCGCGGCGCCGGTGCAGTCGCCGTCGCAGGCGTTGCCGAGGAGGTCGGAGTCGAGGTTCAGCTGGTTGGCGTTCGGCGTGCGCACGCAGTTGTCGTTCCGGTCGGCGATGCCGTCGCCGTCCCGGTCGGAGGTCTGGTCGCAGGCGGTGCCGCGTCCCGGGAGGGCCCCGATCGCCTGCGACGGGTTGTAGACGTCCGGGCAGTTGTCCACCTCGTTGGCGACGCCGTCGAAGTCCACGTCGTCGAAGTCGCAGGCGTCGCCGACGCCGTCGGCGTCGGTATCGGCCTGGCTGGCGTTCGCGAGGCCGGGGCAGTTGTCGCACAGGTCGCCGCGACCGTCGCCGTCGGCGTCCGCCTGGGCGGGGTCGTAGACGGCCGGGCACTTGTCGGTTGCCGCCGGGATGTTGTCGCCGTCGATGTTGTCGAAGACCGACTCGCCCACGGTCCCGTCGCCGTCGGCGTCGCACAGCGGGTCGTTGTAGTACACGCTGATCGTCTGGTCCTTGGCGGGCGTGACGAAGACCGTCGCCGGGTTGTTGAACTGCGAGGTGACGGTGATGGCGCCGCGGAAGACCCCCGGCGAGACCTCCGGCAGGGTGAAGGTCTTCACCGGGAGGATGCCGTTGCCGTTGTGGGCGAAGAACGGCGTGCCGTCGCTGTCGGAGGCCGCCTGGACGGTGACCGAGCCCTGTCCCGTCTTCTTCGGATCGTCCACGGTCACGTCGAGCGACTCGTCGCACTCGTACAGGCTGGTCCGGTCGACCACGAGGGTGGCGCACTGCTGCCCGGCCGGCTGCCCCGCCTGGCCGAAGCGCTGGCAGGCCGGCGTGTGCGCGGGGACGAACTGGCTCTCGTCGAGCGGGTGCGACTCGTCCCACTCGAGCACCGGGTCGTCGATCGCCAGCCCGTAGTCGCTGCCGCCGCCGGCGCTCTCGATGACGAAGAACCCGATGCCGAACATCCAGCGGTTGCCGGTCGGGCCCGGGTTGAAGTAGCCGCCCGGCTCGTAGGCGCCCGGCCCGGTCGGGAAGAAGACGTAGGAGTCCTGGTAGTTGACCAGCGACAGCTCGAAGTTGCGCGTCGGCCCGGGCACGTTGTTGAGCGCCGGGGTGCCGTCCGAGGCGAGCGGCAGCGGACCGCCCGGCACCGGGTACGGCAGCAGGTCCGGCGGGGCGGTCGGGATCGGGCTCGACGAGGCCGGGTTCGAGTTGGAGGTGAATCCCGAGAAGCCCGATTCGTCGCCGGAGACGAATCCGGAGGCGTTGATCGAGTTGTCCGGATCGACGCGCGGGCCGAAGGTGCGCTGCCGGACCTCGCCGCGGCCTCCCGGGTCGACGCCGTTCTCGTAGGTGTTGAAGCGGGCCACGCCGTAGTAGGCGCCGCCGAAGCGCGGATAGAAGACCTGGCAGAGCAGGCAGTTCCGGTCGTCGCTGTCCACGTCGGAGTCGAGGTTGACCTGGCCGCCGGCGTACGCGTCGAGCGTCTGGTGGTTGAAGTTCATCGCCAGCCGCTGGAACTCGACGGTGTACGGGAAGCCGCGCGCGTCCACCGTCTGGTGCACCTTGGCGATGATCGGCGACTCGAGCACGTCGAACAGGAACTCCGCCTGCAGCGGGGTCGCCGGATTCGACGGCATGTAGTAGTTGTCGCAGCCGGCGGAGAACTCGTCCGGGGTGAACGTGTCGCCGTCCCCCGTGTGCCAGATCCCGGCCTGGTTGTTCTGGAACAGCGGGTTCGCATCGTTGTCCGGGTTGGCCGTCTGGAAGCCGCAGAGCCCCGAGCCGTGGTACTCCCAGACCACCTGCACGCCGGTGTTGCCGATCTCGCTGGTCGGGTGGCGGAAGCCGCTGAAGCCGCCGTTGTTGGAGTCGAGCGCGAACGGCACCTTGTCCACCCCCGGCTGGGGCGTGGACCCCGCCAGGATCCCCTTGTCGAGCGTGTTGTTGGGGATGACGTCGGCTTCGCCGGTGTCCCTCAGTCCGTTGTTGTTCAGGTCCTCACCCAGCATGTTGCGGATGAGCCCGCCGTCGTTGAGCCAGAGGGTGGAGAAGACCAGGTCCTCGTCCGGCACCTGGATCCCGGTGAACGGATCGATCTGGTCCGGGCGGTCGATCTGGAGGTTGCGGTTGAGGTCGCGGATCTCCCGGCCGCCGTTCGGGTAGTCGGTCGAGTAGTGGAAGGTCTCCTTGTCGGAGTTCAGCGCGTAGGTGAAGGCGAACGACTGCCGGCCGATGATCTTGCTGCGCGCCGACGAGTCCAGCGTCAGCGTCAGCGTGGCGACGCGGCTGGCGATCGGCAGGGCGTTGAGGGTCGTGGCGTTCACCCGCAGCGAGAAGGTGATGCCGGCGGCCTGTCCGCCCGGCAGCCGGCCGATGGTCTTCGGAGAGTCGAGGACCTGGATCGCCGCCGCGCCCGGACCGGACGGCGCCAGGGTCGCGACCACCTCGGTGTAGTCGTCGCCGCGGTTGGCGTTGAGCAGCGCGATCGTGTAGGTCAGGTTCTCCCCCGCGTCGGGGAACTGATCGCGATCGCAGCCGCCGGTGAACAGGGCCGCGCCGTCCGCCCCGTCGCGGATCTGCAGGACCCCGGCGAAGAGGTTCGGGTTGCACGAGACGGTGGCGCGCGCCTGCCCCGGCACCGGGGTGTCGGCGTAGTCGGCCACGATGAACTGCCCGGTGTCGGTTTCGATCAGCCCGTTGTTGGGGACCGGCACCGGCGAGACATTGCGCACCGGCACGCGGGCGGAGACGAAGCCGTGGCTGCCGGCGGGGGTCTCGGTGAAGGCGAACCCCTGCTCGGTGTCGAGCACGTTGCCGAGCGCGTCCTGCACCGTCAGCGTGACGGCGCTGCCGAGCCCCGCGACCGTGCCGTCCGGATCGAAGATGTCCACCACCAGGTCGTCGGCGCAGCCGTAGGTCGGCTTGTCGAGGTGGGTGATGCTCTGCGGCAGGCTGTGCGGCTGGCCGCCCCAGGTCTGCGTGCCCGAACCGAGGACCGGACCGGCGACCACCAGCGCAAACGGCTGGCCGCCCGCGTCCAGCAGCCCGTCGGCGTCGAGATCCTCCCCGGGATCCAGCCGGAAGTTGCCGTTGGTGTCCTCGTTGGGGCCGTCGAGGCGGGTGATGCTCCCCGGGACCGCGCCGCCGAGGCCGCGCTTGACGCGCACGCGCCAGGTGCCGGTGTAGAGGCGCGAATCGTCGGAGTTGCCGTCGCCGTTGAGGTCGGAGGGGATGTGCACCGCCTCGACCGGGTTGCGCAGGTCGCCGAGGTCGACGGTGACGCGCGGCGCCGACCACTGTCCGGCGCGGGGCCCGGCCCCGAGGGTGTACAGATTGCCGTCGTAGACCAGGTTGTCGGCGGTGGTCGCGAGGTTGCCGTCCGGCCCGGGGGATTCGACCTCGAGATCGAGGTCGTTGATGAGCGCCCCGTCGCTGAGGGTCGCGCTCGGGGGATCGGGCCAGGCCAGCGCGACGCGCAGCGAGCCGTGGGTCACGGCGCGCCCTCCCCCGGCGATGGCGATGGTCTCCGGGGCGCTCACCGTGAAGGTGTGCTCGACGAGCGTGTTGGCGTTGCTGATGGGCGGCTCGGAGGTGGCGACGTCGTCCCAGACCAGCAGGCCCGCGGCCGGGTACTCGATGGTGTCCGGCGCGCCGATGGGGATCGCGGTCGGCCAGTTGGGGATCGGCAGGACGTTGCTGAGCTGCACGCGGCCGTAGCCCTGCTCGTTGTTGCCGAGGACGCCGACGTTGATCCCCGCGATGGTCCCGAGATTGCCGGCGCGGGCCTGGGCGATCATGCGGTCGTTCAGGGTCGGGTACTGGCCGGTGCCGTTCTCCTCGAGGAAGTTGGCGCTGGCGACCAGCGCCGCCTTGACGAGCGCCCCCGAGACCGCGGGCTGGCGGTCGGCGGCGCGGCGGGTGCCGCTCGGGTAGAACCCCTGGGCGAAGTAGTCGCGCAGGATCGCCGCGGCGCCGCCGGCGTAGGCGGCGGCGTACGAGGTGCCGAAGTTCAGCTCGTCGAGCTGCGCCTCGACCGGCGCGAGGTTGTCGTTGTCGCGGCTCCGGAAGGCGGCGACGCCGCCGACCCCGGGCGCCCCGAAGACGCCGCTGAAGTCCTCCCCGATGGAGACGACGATCGGCGCCATGCGCAGCGAGGCCAGGGTCGCGGGGCCGCGCGACGCCCAGGGCGAGGAGACCTCCTCCTCGTTGAACGCGCCGGCGAAGGTCTGCATGTCGGTGCGGTGGCTGCCGACGCTGACGATGTCCTTGGCGGTCGCCGGGGGAGCGATCTGGGACGCCGACGGGAAGTTGGGGTCGTTGTCGGCCGACGTGCCGTCGAAGAGATCGGGAATGCGGCGCTGCGTCAGGTTGTTGGGGTTCGTGCCGTGGTTGCCGATCGGCGAGAACACCATGAAGTCGCGGTTGTTCACGAGGAAGGTGTCGATCTGGTTCGCCTCCATCGTGTACGTGCCGTTCTGCGGGTTGTCGAGGATGTTGTCGAAGTTCGGAACGCCGAACGGCATGACGTGCAGGTGGACGTTGTTGCCGCCGTCGCGCGCCGCGGTCAGGCGCGTCGTCAGGTTCCCCGGACCGATGTTCCCCCCCTGCTCGATCAGCTCGTCGAAGGTGCAGCGCGAGGCGGCCGCGGCGTCCTGCATGATGATGCGCGCCCCGCGCGCGACGCCGTCGAGCGCGATGCCCGTGACGATCGGGTTGCGCGGCAGGGTCGTTTTGGTGGCGTACACGCCGAGCGCCGAGGGCCAGGCGGCGATCGCCGAGGCGACCACGTTGCCGTGCGACCCCGACCCCGACAGGACGCTGTCGCAGTCGTCGCCCGCGTCGGACACCGACTGCATCGCCTGGATCTTGCGGTGCTTCGAACCGACGGGGTGCAGGAGGTCGGTGGTCTGCGTCGCGGTCTGGGAGAACGACGGCGTGTCGAGGCTGATGCCGTTGTCGGTGATGGCGACGATCTGCGGCGGCACGGTGTCGGTGCCGTCGTTGACCCGGGCGCCGTCGCCGTTGGTGTCGATGCCGCCGCCGTCGAGGCCGATGTCCTGGTACGGCCGGGCCCCGAGGGTGTCCTCGACGCTGCCGACCATGACGACGCTCGGCGCCTCGGCGTTGCTCAGCATCATCTCGGGCTGCTCGGCCACTGCCTCGACGCCCGGAAGGGCGGCGATCGCAGCGACCAGGTCCGCCTTCGCCTCGACGTAGACCAGCCGGTCGTCCTCGTCGATTTTCACCGCTTCGGGGGTGGTGAGGCGGGCGAGCGCGTCGCGCAGGGCCCGGCGCCCCGTCGTGTCGAGCGCCTGCCAGGCCAGCACCTGGAGCCGCAGGACCGGGCTCTTGGCGCGCTTCTCCTCGATGAAGGGCGTGCGGCCGAGGTTCGGATCGATCTTGAAGGCGGGGTGGTACGGGCTCGCCGCCTCGACATAGGGCTCGCGCGCCAGCGCCTCGGCGGCGCCGCGGCTGGCGACATCCACCACGTAGGCCCGCTCCGGCGCCAGGGCCAGCACGCGCCCGTGAGCGGAGAGCAGGCGCTCGAGATCGGCCCCGCCGTTCGCGAACGCGGAGGCGCGGACCTGCACGAGGTTCAATCCCTCGACGAGGCCGCCGCGCCCGCCGGGGAGGGTGATCTCCTGGGGACGACGCAGCCCTGCGGGCAGCGCGGCGATGGCGGCGGGCCGGGCGAGATCGACCCAGCCCGCGGCGGTCGCCACGAGACCGGGCGCTCCCGGACCGGTGAACCCGACGGCGGTGTCGCCGAACGGGCTGAGGCCGGGGATCCGGTCCACCCCGTGGGGCAGGCGGTTGCGCCGGAAGAAGGCTTCCGAGGAGTCGCGGCCCCCCGGGTCCAGCGGCCGGCCCGGCGCGTCCGCTCCGGGACGCCCGGCGCGCACCGGGGTGAGACTGAGCAGGACCAGCGCCGCGAGCCCCGTGGCCGCCGCGATCCTGAGCGCCGCTTCCTTCAAGCGCTGGCGGCGGACGAGGACGGGCTCCCGACCGTCCCCTGCACCGTCGCCCTGAGGCGCAGTGGTACCGTGCGTGCGTGAGCGTTCCATATCCCCGGCTCCCTCGCGACTACCAAGGACAAAAGGCGTCTTCCGCCCGATCGATCCGGTCGATCCGGACAGACGACGCCCGTGCGATCAACTTTCCGTCTGCCAGAGCAGCAGCATGCTTTTTGCTGACTGATACGTTGAAACCGCTTGTCTGTCAACGGTTTCTTGGGATCAAGGGGGGGCGGAATACCGTTCGAAGCCTGCCGCCTCCCCCGCTCGATACCGCCCCCCGGATTCCTGAGGTCGGGCCGGGATCTTGGGGGCATCGTCGGTTCGATGACGGCTTCGTGAGCGAACCTGGATCGAATCGGCCGGGCGGCCGTCCAACCACCCCCGAATCAAGGGGTTCGGGCCGGGCTTCCGCCATTCTTCGCGCCGCGTTGGATTGCGGTCCCGGGCCACACACGCTAACATCCCGGGTTCACGCGACGAGGCGGGCTGAACCTGTGTTCAAGACCATCGAATGGGGCGACGGGGGAGTTCTGCTCCTCGATCAGCGCCGTCTGCCGGAGGAGGAGATCTATCTCACCCTGACGCAGCCGGAGGAGGTCGCCGCCGCCATCCGCGACATGGCGATCCGCGGCGCGCCGGCCATCGGGGTGGCGGCCGCCTTCGGGATCGCCCTGGGCTTCCAGGCGTCCGTGCGCGGCAAAGGCTGCGACGACCCGGCGGAGCGCTTCGAATCGCTGGCCCGGCTCCTCGGCGCCACCCGGCCCACCGCCGTGAACCTGTTCTGGGGCATCGAACGGATGCGCCGCCGGTTCGAGTCGCACCGGCACGAGGGCCCCGCCGCGCTCGCCGCGGCGCTCCTGCACGAGGCGCGCGGCATCCATCGCGAGGACATCGAGGCGTGCCGCAGCATGGGGCGGCACGGCGCGGCGCTTCTCCCCGACGAGGGGAACGTCCTGACTCACTGCAACGCCGGGGCGCTGGCGACCGCCGGCTACGGCACGGCCCTCGGGGTCATCCGCGCGGCGGTGGAGGCGGGCAAGCGCGTCGCGGTCTATGCCGACGAGACGCGGCCGTGGCTTCAGGGAGCGCGGCTCACCGCCTGGGAGCTGCACAAGGACGGCATCCCGGTCACCGTCCTGTGCGATGGCATGGCGGGACACCTGTTCCAGAAGAAGGCGATCGGCGCCTGTGTCGTCGGCGCCGACCGCATCGCCAGGAACGGCGACGTCGCCAACAAGATCGGCACCTACCAGGTGGCGGTGCTGGCGCGCGCGCACGGCGTGCCGTTCTACGTCGCCGCCCCGACGTCGACGGTCGACCTGAACATCGCCACCGGCGCCTCGATCCCGATCGAGGAGCGCCCGGCCGCCGAGGCGGCGGTTTTCGCCGGCCGCCGCGTGGTCCCGGAGGGGGTGCCGGTCCTGCACCCGGCGTTCGACGTGACGCCGCACGCGCTGGTCACGGCCATCGTCACGGAGCACGGCATCGCCCGCGATCCCTACGGGCCCGCCCTCGAGGCGCTGTGCGCCGCCGCCGGCAACACGGCCGGAGGGCCGCGGCCGGCGGGGGCACCCGGCACGGGCCCGCGATCGTCATGAGCGCGCCGACCTCGTCCGATCCGCTCGTCCTCGGCATCGAGAGCTCCTGCGACGAGACCGCCGCGGCGGTCCTGCGCGGCAGGACGATCCTGTCGAACGTCATCGCGTCGCAGACCCCGATCCACGCGGCCCTCGGCGGCGTGGTGCCCGAGCTGGCGTCACGCCACCACCTCGAGCAGGTCGATCTCGTCATCGACGAGGCGGTCCGGAAGGCGGGCGTCGAACTCGGCGATCTCGACGCGGTGGCGGTGACCTACGGGCCGGGACTCGTCGGCTGTCTGCTCGTGGGGCTGCAGGCGGCCAAGGCAATCGCCTGGGGCCGGGGCCTGCCGCTCCTCGCGGTGAACCACCTCGAAGGGCACCTGCGATCGATCTGGCTGGAGCACGGCGAGATCCCGTCGCCGTCGATGAACCTGGTCGCCTCCGGCGGGCACACCGGCCTCTACCTGATCGAGGGGGACGGCGCGCCGCGCCGCATCGCGCGCACCCGCGACGACGCCGCCGGGGAGGCGTTCGACAAGGTCGCCAAGATGCTCGGCCTCCCGTATCCCGGAGGGCCGGTGGTCGATCGGCTGGCGCCGACCGGGGACGCGAAGGCGGTGCGCCTCCCGGCCCCGAAGATGAGCGACGGCAGCCTGGACTTCTCCTTCAGCGGCTTCAAGACGTCGGCGCTGCGCCACGCGCAGGCGCGCGGGCTGACGCGGCCCTACCCCGCGCCCGAGGGGGACGCACCGTCCCAGGAGACGCGCGACCTGCTCGCCTCGTTCCAGACGTCGGTCGTGGCCTTCCTGACCGATCGGCTGATGACCGCCGCGGAGCAGGCGGGGGCCAGGGCGGTGTGCCTGTCGGGAGGCGTGGCGTGCAACTCGCTCCTGCGCCGCCGCGTCGCCGAGGAGGCGGACCGCCGCGGGCTCGCGATGTTCTCGGTGCGGCGCGACCTCGCCGTGGACAACGCGGCGATGATCGCCGAGGTCGGCCGCCGCCAGCTCCTCGCCGGACAGCGGTCCGCGATGGATCTCAACGCCGACCCCAGGCTCGAGCTGTAGGAGCCGCCCCCGGGGCCTTCCGACATGCACGCCTCGCTCATCCGCAACTTCTGCATCATCGCCCACATCGATCACGGGAAGACCACGCTCTCCGACCGCTTCCTCGAGCTGTGCGGGGCGCTGTCGAAGCGCGAGATGGACGACCAGGTGCTCGACAACATGGACCTCGAGCGCGAGCGCGGCATCACCATCAAGGCGCACGCGGTGGCGCTCGACTACAAGGCGCAGGACGGGAAGACCTACCGCCTCAATCTCATCGACACGCCGGGGCACGTGGACTTCGCCTACGAGGTGTCCCGCTCGCTGTCGGCCTGCGAGGGAGCGCTGCTCGTGGTCGACGCGACGCAGGGGGTGGAGGCGCAGACGCTCGCCAATTCCTACATGGCGGTCGATCACCACCTGCACATCATCCCGGTGATCAACAAGATCGACCTGGCGTCGGCGGAGCCGGCGCGGGCGAAGGAGCAGATCGAGAACATCATCGGCATCTCGGCCGACAACGCGCTGCCCTGCTCGGCCAAGGCCGGCACCGGCGTGCCGGAGATCCTCGAGGCCATCATCCGCGAGATCCCGGCGCCGCTGGGGGATCCCGAGGCGCCCCTCAAGGCGCTCATCTTCGACTCGTGGTTCGACGCCTACCGCGGCGTGACCGTGCTCGCCCGCGTCATCGAAGGGACGCTGCGTCCGAAGACCCGCATCATGCTGATGGCGACCGGGCGCACCTACGACGCCGAGGAGATCGGGCTGATGACGCCCAAGCCGGTGCCGACCGAGTCGCTGTCGACCGGCGAGGTCGGTTACCTGGTGGCCAACATCCGCAACGCCACCGAGGTGAAGATCGGCGACACCATCACCGAGGCGCGCCGCCCCACCGAGACGCCGTTCCCCGGCTTCCAGGAGATGAAGCCGATGGTGTTCGCCGGCCTCTTCCCCATCGGCGAGAGCGGCTACGAGACGCTGCGCGACGCGCTCGACAAGCTGCGGCTCAACGACGCGTCCTTCTCGGTCGAGCCGGAGAACAGCGAGGCGCTCGGGTTCGGCTTCCGCTGCGGCTTCCTCGGGCTCCTGCACATGGAGATCGTGCAGCAGCGGCTGGAGCGCCACTACGGGCTGGACCTCATCACCACGGCGCCGTCGGTGCGCTACCGCATCACCACCACCGACAACGAAGTCATCGAGGTGTCGAACCCGGCGCGCTTGCCCGAGCCGCAGCGCATCGAGGAGTGGGAGGAGCCGGTCATCACCTGCCTCATCCTGACGCCGCCGGAGTTCCTCGGCGGCATCCTGGCCCTCTGCCAGGACAAGCGCGGCGTGCAGAAGGACCTGAAGTACGTCACCACCACGCGCGTGCTGGTGTCGTACGACCTGCCGTTCAACGAGGTGGTCATCGACTTCTACGACAAGCTGAAGACCATCTCGCGCGGTTACGGGTCGCTCGACTACCACCACACCGGCTGGTGGAAATCCGACATGGCGAAGCTGGACATCCTGGTGAACGGCACGCCGGTGGACGCGCTGTCGCTCATCGTGCACCGCGACCGCGCCGCGCAGAAGGGCCGGGCGCTGGCGCAGAAGCTGCGCCAGGAGATCCCCCGGCAGCTGTTCGAGGTGGCGATCCAGGCGGCCATCGGCGGGAAGATCGTGGCGCGCGAGAACGTCTCGGCGCTCCGGAAGAACGTGCTGGCGAAGTGCTACGGCGGCGACATCACCCGCAAGCGCAAGCTCCTCGAGAAGCAGAAGGAGGGGAAGAAGCGCATGAAGAAGGTCGGCGTCGTCGACATCCCCCAGGAAGCGTTCCTCGCCCTCCTGAAGGTCGAGTGAGCGGCAGGACGATGGCCGCCCCCCCGCACGATCGCGCGGCCTCCCTGCTGTCGCCGGCGCGCGTCCTGGACCCGGGGACGCGGCCGCCGCGCCGCTGGCTCTTCGACTACACCCAGGCCGCGGTCGTCGCCCTCATCTTCGCGCTCTTCGTGCGGACCTACCTGTTCCAGGTGTTCAAGATCCCGAGCGCCTCGATGGAGGACACGCTGCTCGTCGGCGACCACCTGGTGGTGAACAAGTTCTCGCTGGCGCCGCTGGCGCTCTCCGCGGAGCGCTCCATCCTGCCGCTGGCGGAGCCGAAGCGCGGCGACATCGTCATCTTCCGCTACCCGCACGACCCGCGCCAGGACTACATCAAGCGGGTGATCGGGCTGCCCGGCGACAGCCTGAAGATCGTCGACCAGGTGGTCTGGGTGCGGGCCCGCGACGCGAACGGGTACACGGCGCTGAGCGAGCCGTACACGGTGCACAAGTATCCCGGCGGCGTCCCCGACAGCCTCAACAACTACGGCCCGGTGCAGGTCCCCGACGGCCAGTACTTCATGATGGGGGACAACCGCGACGACAGCCTCGACAGCCGCGAGTGGGGCTTCGTCCCGCGTCGCTTCATCGTCGGTCGGCCGCTGGTGATCTACTGGTCGTTCGACGGGATCGGCCCGGATGGCGAGATCCAGCTCGCGCCGGGCGACGACTCGGGGGTGCGGCGGGTGCTCGACTCGCTGACCGCGATCTTCCGGCTGACCCGCTGGGAACGCTCCGGCCGGATGGTCCGCTGAGGAATCGCGCCGCGCCCCGCGCGAGGTGAGGACCGCGGGCTAGAACAGAGGGGCGTTGGACTCTTCCTTGAACACCCAGTTGTACGTGTAGACCGGGGTCTCGATCGGGATGGTGTACGCGACCTTGAGGTCGAAGTGCGACTGCGAGCGGCTCACCGTCACGCTCTTGCGGGTGATCGGCAGCTCGAGCTCCTCCGCCTTCCTCAGCACGCGCTTGATGACCTCTTCGTCCTTGTTGCGCAGCGCCGCGAAGCGGGTCTCCTGCTCGATGTAGTCCCGGAAGGCGTACGCGTTGATCATCACCGGGACCACCTTGAATCCCAGGTAGACCGTCACCGCGAGCACCGTCAAACCGAAGATCGTGCCCAGCCGTCCTTCGCCGCGCTGTCGTTCCCTGGTGTTCCCGGTCATCGGGTGCTCCTCCGCGAACTCAATATAGGAACCGCCCTCTTCCGGCGCCACCCGGGTCCCTCGATGACACGTTCGTGATCGGGACACCCCAGACAAAAAAAGGGCCCCGGTTTCCCGGGGCCCCTTGGGTCTTACGAGGAATGAACTACGGGCAGACCGGCGCCAGCGTGCGCAGTGTGCCGTTGGACCGCCGACCCAGAGCCGCCTGACCGCCGACCGCCACCGGGTTGTGACCGACCAGGTAGTACCGGGCCGTGCCGGCCGCCGGTGTGACGGCGTCGGTACGGCTGATCGGGCTGCCGACCGGCAGCACCTGGGCGATGTTGCCGTTGGAGCAGGCCAGGCCCGCCAGGGTGTTCTGACCGGCGTCCCCGCTGCTGTTGATGGTGCCGATGAACTCGTCGTAACCGGAGACGAGCACCGACTGCACCCGCGACAGCCACTGGATCGTCGTAACACCGGCCGCGTGGGTGAGGGTCAGCGTGATGTCCTGCCCGTCCGCGCTGTAGACCTGGGTCGACTCGGTCGACGCCGCGGAGGTGATGGTGCTCGAGCAGGCCGGGAACACGCTGCAGCGCGCCTGGACGCGATAGGTGGCGTCGGCCGTCGGGTTGTCCACGTAGGTGGGATCCGAAGACCAGTCCTGCACCACGTCCGCGGCCGTCGAGCCGTTCTTGAAGAAGCGGAACTGCGTGCCGCCGCCGACGCACCCCCCGGGGTTGGTCGTGCCCGCGGCCGACAGGACGACCTGCTCGCCGCCGACGACGAGGCTGTCGAGATCGGCTTCGTTCAGGGTCAGGTCGATGGCGAACCCGCCGTCCCCGCTGGCCGCGTTGCAGGCCTGGGCCGGGCAGGCGCCCGGACCCGGGGCCTTGAGGTCCGGCGGCGGCAGCGCCGAGGACTGCAGCGCTCCGGTCAGCCGGATGTCGTCGATCCACCAGCCCTCGTCTCCCGTCTCCGGGGCCCAGCCGCCGCCCAGCTCGTAGTAGGACGACGAGCAGCAGTCGAACTCCCAGGACTGGGCGATCCAGCGGATGCGGACCGTCTGGCCGAGGAAGTTGTCCAGGGCGAACTTGCTCTGCACCCACAGGCCCGGGCCGCTGGCTCCCGCCTCGCCCGGTCCGACGCACTGACCGGTGTTGGTCACGTCGCGCGAGTTGCCGCAGTGCGACCAGACGCCGTTCGGGAAGCACATCGTCTCCTTCACGCCGCGCGGAGCGAAGCCGCCGGAGCCGGTGTCGGCCGGGGTCAGGTTGCAGTACGTCGGCGACGTGCCGAACGTGGACCAGATGTAGGCGATGTGGTCGTAGACGTTCTGGAACGGCGCCAGCCGGTCCCAGAAGCCCCACGCCCCGCCGCCCGGCGCGTTCGGGTCGAACACCTGGATGTGGACGTCGACGTAGTCGACCGCCTGCCCGCTCTTCGCGTTGAACGTGTTGTTGTCCATCGTGTCGGCGATGTGGAAGAACGACAGCTCCAGGTCGCCGACGCCGGGCAGCGGCGTCAGGTTGATCGGATCGGTCATGAAGGCGGCCAGCTGGCGGAACTTGGTGCTGTCGCCGTCACGCGTGGTCGAGTCGAAGTGGTGGCCCCAGTGCAGCGAGTTGGTGCCGCTGTGCGACATGTTCCCGCCGGTCGGCGTGATCTGCCCCGTGTTGTTCGGGCAGGTGCCGGCCGGGCAGTGGATGTGCCAGTCCATGTCGTTGTCCGGATCGATGCGGCACTCCGGATCCTGCGGCGGCACGATGAAGCCGGCGCAGCCGATCCCGGCGAGGGTGTTGATCCCGCCCGGCGCGGTGCCGACCCAGACTCCGATCGTGTCGTTCAGGACCCCCGCTGTGCCGCGCGGCAGGTTGCTGATGGTGATGCCGGCCGTGCCGTCACGCTCGGTCTCGAAGTTCTCCGCGACGATCCCGTCGTCCGCGGTTCCGGGCAGGCCGTCCGGCCCGACCACCTTCGCCGGCAAACCGCCGGCCGGCAGGTCGAGGTCGATGAGCGTGGAGATCGGCACCGGGCTCGTGGTGCCGACCACCTGCGACGACACGACGCTGAGGAAGAAGTCGGCGTGCGCCGGGTTCGCCGGGTTCGTGGTCGAGGCGGTCGGAGAGATGACGTACTCGAACCGTCCCGCCGGGTTGCCGA
>DASYQE010000362.1:0-9866 GCA_036005805.1 Candidatus Polarisedimenticolia bacterium
GCGGTCCGATTCCCACGGCCGCGGCGGCAGGATGGCGCGGGTCTCCCCGCCGTCGCCGTCCGCGGTGTCGGCGGAGGCCTGCGGGTACTCGGGAACGCCGTAGTTCCCGAGCGACGGGTACGTGAAGGAAAGGATCTGTCCGCGGTAGGACGGGTCGGTCAGGGCTTCGGGGTAGCCGACCATGCCGGTGGTGAAGACCACTTCGCCGGCCGCCGGAGCGGCGGCGCCGAAGGAGCGGCCATCGAAGACCGCTCCGTCCTCCAGCACCAGTCGACCCTTGAGCGGCTCCGCCCGCACCGTCCCGGCCTCCGTCCGGCGCGCACGCGCACCTCGCCGCCGACATCGGAGGGGGACGCGTGACTGCTCGCCGGAATCGCGGCGCGGAGAATAGCACGCGTCCGCGTCCGGCGCGCGCGCGCCGGCGGCGATTTTGCTCAGCCGGACGTGTTGACGAGGCCGGCCGGCTCGCAGAGATCGCGGCAGGCGTCGGTTTCGATCTGGATGGTGGTGTGGGCGATGCCGAAGCGCTCGCGCAGGGTCTCGCGGATACGCCCCAGGAGCGGGTCGCCGCCGGCCGCTCCGGCGCGCAGCCCCGCTTCCGCGGCGCGCACGTGGCCGGAAAACGCCAGGAAGCCCGTGGTGATGCTCCAGATGTGCACGTCGTGCACCTCCGCCACGCCGGGAATGCCGAGCAGGACGCGCCGCACCTCCTCGATGGCGACCCCGCGCGGGGTCCCTTCGAGCAGGACGTCCACCGCCTCGCGCACCAGGCGCACCGCGCCCCAGGCGATGCCGATGGCGATCACGAACGCCACGAGCGGATCGAGCCTCCACCACCCGGTGGCCAGGATGACGAGCGCCGCGCCGACGACCCCGGCCGACGACAAGGCGTCGCCGATCAGGTGCAGGCGGGCGGAACGGACGTTGAGGCCTTCACAGTGGCCGGCGAGGAGCCACAACCCGAGCAGGTTGCCGGCAAGCCCCGCCATCCCCACGACGGCCATCGTCCCGGACGCCACCGGGGCCGGCGCCAGGGCGCGCCGCGCCGACTCCACCGCGAGACCGCCGGCCACCACGACCAGCAGCGCGCCATTGACGAGCGCGGTCAGGATCTCGACCCGGTGGTAGCCGAAGGTCTTCGCCGGGCTCGCGGGCCGCGCCGCGAAGCGCACCGCCATGAGACTCAGGACCAGCGCCAGGAGATCGGTGAGCATGTGCCCGGCGTCCGACAAGAGCGCCAGGCTCCCGGATCGCAGTCCCCCCGCCACCTCGACGCCCGTGACGATCAGGGTCAGGACGATGACGGCGCCGAGACGGCGTCCCTGCGCCGTCCGGGCGGCGGAGCCCGCGGTGTGCTGGCCCTCGGAGTGACGATGCAAGGCGGCGTGACTCATCTCGGAAAACGGGAGCCGGTGCCGGCGTCCCCGGGAGGCCGCGTATCATAGCACCCTCATGGGCCCCTCGAAGCACACGCCGACGGACGTGATCTCGGTGAACGGACGCGTCTTTCCCGCCGGGGAGGCGCGCATCTCGCCGCTCGACCGCGGCTTTCTTTACGGCGACAGCGTCTACGAGACCATCCGCACCTACGGCGGGAGGCCGTTCCGGCTCGGTCCGCACCTCGATCGGCTGCGCCGCTCCGCCGCGGCGCTCGGCATCGACGCCGCCCGTGCCGCGGTCGATCCCGCCGTCGCGGTGGAGGCGGCGCTCTCCGCCGGCGGCTTCGCGGAATCGGCCGTCCGGGTCATCCTGAGCCGCGGCCAGGGCGGCATCGGCTACGACGACGCCGACTGCGGTCCGCCGACCCTCGTGGTGCACGTGCGCGCCTTCGTCGCGGTGCCCGACTCCTGGCGCCGCGAAGGGGTGGACGTCGCCATCGTGCCGGTGCGCCGCAATGCCGCCGCGGCTCTCGACCCCGCGATCAAGTCGAGCAATCTTCTGAACAACCTGCTCGCCTGGCGGGCCGGGCGCGGTCTCGGGGTGTACGAGCCGATCCTGCTCGACGCCGCGGGCATGCTGGCGGAGGGAGCCTCGAGCAACCTGTTCCTCGTGCGCGAGGGGCGGGTCCTCACGCCCGCCCTCGAGGTGGGCCTCCTGCGCGGCATCACCCGCGAGGCGGTGCTCGAGCTGGCGCGCGCCGACGGCCTGCCCGCCGCGGAAGAGGTGCTGCCGGCGGCGGCGCTCGCCTCCGCCGACGAAGCGTTCCTGACGAGCACGCTCAAGGGCGTGCTGCCGATTCGCCGGGTCGACGGCTGGCCGATTCGCGAAGGCCGGCCGGGACCGCTGACGCGACGCCTCGCCGACCTCTACGACGCGCTGGCTCAGGAGGAGACGAAGGCGGGTTCGGCGCCAGGGACCAGCCACAGCGAGCGGTGACCGTCGCGCCAGGCGGGCAGGATGTACACGGCCCCCTGGCGATCCTTCTCCTGGATCTCGAGACGCCGCTCGTCGTGGAAGTGCCCGAAGACGATCGTGTCGGTCCCGGCCCGGATGAGCGGGCGCGCGTACGCCAGGCACTCCCCTACCGGAAAGCCGCCCCGGAACTCCATGTTCGTGGTCGCCATGCCGCGCTCGAGTCCGTCCACCAGCCGCAGCCGGGTGGCGCGCGGCAGGAGATTGAAGGCGGCGAAGAAGGGCACGCTCTTGCTGAGCCGCCGCCACGCCCGGTACTGCCGGTCGTGACGGTTCATGAGATCGCCGTGCGCCAGGTGCAGCCGCCGGCCCTGGTGATCGATCTCGAGGAACTCCTGGGCGAGGATCTCGAACGGGTCCCCGTCGTACAGACGGCGCAGGAAGAAGTCGTGGTTCCCCTCGACGTACAGCAGCCGCACGCCCCGCTCCCGGAGGCGGCGCAGCGCCGCGACCACCTGCTCGTGGTGCGGGCGCAGGAGATCGGCGCGCCCGAGCCAGGCGGCGAAGAGATCCCCGAGGATGGCGAGCACGGAGACGCGGCCGGGAAGGCCGTCGGCGAACCGGACGAACGCCGCGACCTCCGGATCCCCCTCGCGCAGGTGGGCATCGCCCAGGAGGGCGATGGGGCCGGTCGCGCGGATCAACGGCGGAGGATGTCGGCGATCTTTTCGCGCAGGCAGAACTCCTGGAGCCAGCGCTCCTGCACGAGCTTCTCGCGCAGCAGCGCGCAGAAGCGTTTCTGCGCCGGCACGATTTCCGCCGGCAGCGGGTCCCCGGGTTTCCACGAATTCTTCGTGCGCAGCTCGCGGAAGGTCTTCGCCGCGTCGCGGATGCGGGTGTCGAGCTGGTCCCCGCTGAGGCTCTCGTAAGGCACGCCGTCGGTGTCGTTGGCCTCGAGCCCGCCGGCCTCCTGCGCCTTGCGGGCCAGGTCGGCGCCGTACTGGGCGTCGGTCATGGTCTCCGGATCGCGATCCTTCATGAAGGCGGTGGCCGCGTCGTTGTACCGATCGGCCGCCAGCAGCGCGATGCCGTGCAGGTACGGCTTGACGTGGCCGAGGCCGGGCGAAAGCGTCAGCGCCTGGTCGAACTCGGCCGCCGCGTCCTTGAACCGGCGCGCCTCGAAGTCGCGCGAGCCGACCGCCGCCAGCGCCAGCGCCTGGTACGACGGGTTCGCCGCGGGATGATCGCGGAAGGCGGAGACCGCGCGCCGGTAGGCCGCCTCCGATTCCGACGCCTCGTTCAGGAACTCGTGCAGGCGGCCGAGACGGAACCAGTCCTCTCCTCCGAGCTTACCGGCGTCCGGCCCCATTTCGATCTGGTTGACCGCCTGGTGGGCGTATTCGGCGACCTTGTCGGCCTCGCCCTGGTCGACGTTGATCACCGTCAGGTAGTAGTAGCGGTCGAGCGTCGCGCCTGCGGGCGAGGCGACCTCCTGCGCGAGCAGCGGCTCGGCTTCGGCCCACAGGCGCTTCTTCTCGTCGGCGTGCGCGGGGTCGGCCGCACCCCTGGCGTAGCCGATCTCATACAGCAGCGTGCCGGTGCGGCTCTTCGCCGCCGACTGCTCGAGGAGCGGCAGGGCCTCGGCGTACTTGCCGCTGTTGTAGAGCGCCTGGCCCGGATCGAGCGGCGCCGCGGGGGCAGCCCCGCCGCCCGCTTCCCCGCCGCCGCGCCGGCACGAGGGCGCGAGCGACGCGAAGGCGAGCACGACAGGAAGCAGGAGCTGCGCACGCCGGGTCCGGCGCGCCGCGAGGTTCGTCATGGGAGCGCGGATGGTATCACCCGGGTTCCGGTGTCGCAACCGCGAGCGCCGCGTCGCGGAAGGCCGCGTAGCGGCCCGCCTCGATGGCGGCGCGCGCCCGGCGCATCAGGTCGGCGTAGTGGTGCAGGTTGTGCAGAGTGTTCAGCCGGAAGGCGAGGATCTCCCCCGCCATGAAGAGGTGCCGCAGGTAGGCGCGCGAGTGACGACGGCAGGTCTCGCAGGCGCACGCCTCGTCGAGGGGGCGGGGATCGTCCTTGAACTCGGCGCGCTTGATCTGGACCGCACCCGTCGAGGTGAACAGGCTGCCGTTGCGGGCGTTGCGGGTGGGGAGCACGCAGTCGAACAGGTCGATGCCGAGCGCCATCATCTCCACGAGATCGCGCGGCGTCCCCATCCCCATGAGGTACCGCGGTCGATCCGCGGGCAGGAGCGGCGCCGTGGAGGCCACAATACCGCGGCTCAGCGCCGCGCTTTCCCCCACCGAGACGCCGCCGATGGCGTACGCGTCGAATCCCATCGAGGTGATGGCGCCGGCGCACTCCTCGCGCAGACGCGGGTCGTCGCCTCCCTGCACGATCCCGAAGAGAGCCCGGCCGTCGTCGGGGAAGGCGGCGCGCGATCGGCGCGCCCAGGCGGTGGTGCGATCGACCGCCTCGCGCAGGCGCTGCGGCTCCGAGGGCAGCGGCGGGCAGTCGTCGAAGGCCATGGCGATGTCGCTGCCCAGCGCCTCCTGGATGGCCATGCTGCGCTCGGGCGTCATCTCGAGGAGCGACCCGTCGAGATGGCTGCGGAAGACGACCTTGTCGTCGTCGATGCGGCGTCGCTCCGACAGGCTCAGCACCTGGAAGCCGCCGCTGTCCGTCAGGATCGATCCGCCCCAGCCCATGAAGCGGTGCAGGCCGCCGAGCCGGCGGACCACGTCCTCGCCCGGACGCAGCGCCAGGTGGTAGGTGTTGGCGAGGATCATCTCGAAGCCGATCCCCGCCACCTCCTCCGGCGTCATCGCCTTGACCGAGCCGGCGGTGCCGACCGGCATGAAGGCCGGTGTTTCCACCGTGCCGTGCGGGGTCGTGACGCGCCCGCGGCGCGCCGCGGTCTGCGGGTCACGCGCCAGGATCTCGAAGTCGAAGCGTCGCACCTTGTCTCCCTTGTCTTCTTACGCGATCAGCATGGCGTCGCCGTACGAATAGAAGCGCGCTTTCTTCCGCACGGCTTCGCGGTAGGCGCCGAGGATGCGCTCGCGCCCCGCGAAGGCGGCGACCAGGAGGAGGAGCGACGACTTCGGCAGGTGCAGATTCGTGAGCAGGGCGTCCACGACCCGGAAGCGATGCCCGGGCAGGATGACGAGATCGCAGTCCCCGGTCCCCGGCGCGACCGTCCCTGCGGAGGCGGCGCGCGCCTCGAGCACCCGCGTGACCGTCGTCCCCACGGCGACGACGCGTCCGCCGCGCGCCCGGCAGGCGCGCACCGCCTCGGCCGTGGACTCCGGGAGCGCGAAAGGCTCGGCCTCGACGCGATGCTCTTCGATCTCGCCGGTGCGGACCGGCAGAAAGGTTCCCGGTCCGACGTGCAGGGACAGGGTGGCGACGGCGACTCCCCGCCCCGGGAGCGATGCGAGCAGCTCTTCGGTGAAGTGGAGACCCGCCGTGGGGGCGGCGATCGCTCCGGGGTGCCGCGCGTACACGGTCTGGTAGCGCTCGCGATCGAGCGGGGCGCGCGGGTCCTCCGCCTCCCGGCGGATATAAGGAGGAAGGGGCATCTCCCCGTGGCGTTCGATCGGGTCGCCTTGCTCCTGCTCCTCACCCTCCAGGCGCACGACCGATCGGCCCTGCTCCGGATCGGCCAGGACCGACGCCTCGAGGCGCCCCGCGATCGCGAGTCGCGTCCCCTCCCGGATCCCCTTCGACGTGGAGAGCAGGCAGGTCCAGGTCCCTGGCGCCGCCTGCGGCTCGAGGAGCAGCAGCTCGACGGCCCCGCCCGAGGGCTTGCGGGCGTGCAGGCGCACCGGGCGGACGCGCGTGTCGTTCAGCACGAGCAGATCGCCGGGCTGCAGCCGGTCGGGAAGGCGATGGAAGGGGATCTCGGCGAGCAGCTCCGCACCCTCCGTGGACGCCGAGGCGCCGGTTCCTTCCGGTTCGCGGCGCGGCAGGAGAAAGAGACGCGAGGCGTCGCGGCGCGCGGCCGGCTCCTGCGCGATGCGCTCTTTCGGCAGGTCGTAGTCGAAGAGATCGATCTTCACCGGTCGTACGGAATCGGATCCGGGACGCCGGCCTCGTCGAAACCCTTGAGGCGCAGCCGGCACGATTCGCACCGACCGCACGCGCGGTCGAGGCCCGTGTAGCAGGACCACGTCAGGTGGAGCGGAGCGGACGTCTTCACACCCGCGCGGACGATCTCCCCTTTGCTCAGGTGCAGGAGCGGGGTGAGAACTTCGAGCCGCGTCTCCGGTCGCGTCCCGAGGCGAAGCACCTCTTCGAACGCCCGGAAGTACTCCTCGCGGCAGTCGGGATAGCCGCTGCCGTCCTCCTGCACCGCGCCGATGACCAGCCGGCGCGCGCCGATCACCTCGCCCCACGAGGCGGCGAGGGAGAGCAGGTGCGTGTTGCGGAACGGGACGTAGGTGTCGGGGATGTCGGAGTCGGCGCGGCGCGCGTTCACCGCGTCGCGGCGCGCGTCGGTCAGGGCCGAGCCGCCGATCGCCTTCAGGTGGTCGAGCCGCGACTCCAGGGTGCGCTCGACCTTCCAGTGCGCGGCGATGTCGCGGAAAGCGCGCCGCTCGCGCTCCTCCGTGCGCTGGCCGTAGGACAGGTGCAGAAGCGCCAGGTCGTGGGTCTCGCGCGTCCACGCCGCCGCGACGCACGAGTCCATGCCGCCGCTGAGGAGCACGACCGCCAGCGGGCGGCTCATCACACCCCCCGCATGTCGGCGGGCCAGATGTACTTGTGGAGCTGCAACTGCAGGCGGGCCGGCACGCGGTCGGCGAGCATCCATTCCGACAGCGCGCGCGGCGACAGCACGCCGTGCACCGGCGAGAAGAGCAGTCCGCAGCGCGAGTCCAGCCGCTCGCGGGCGATGACCTCGCGCGCCCAGTCGTAGTCGGCGCGATCGTTCAGGACGAACTTGATCTCGTCGGTGGGCTGCAGCAGGGCGAGATTCTCCCAGCGGTTCTTCGCGACCATGCCGCTGCCGGGACATTTCACGTCGAGCACCACCATCACGCGCCGATCGAGCGGAGCGATGTCGAGACCGCCGCCGGTCTCGATCGCCACCTCGTGTCCGCGATCGAGCAGCTCCGACGCCAGATCGTGCACGCCCGCCTGGAGCAGCGGCTCGCCCCCGGTCAAAAGGACGTAGCGGGTCCCGAACGAGGCGACCCTTAGGGCGATGGCGCCGACCGTCTGCGCGGCGCCTTCCTCGAAGGCGTAGGCGGTGTCGCACCAGACACATCGCAGGTTGCACCCCGTCAGACGCACGAAGACGCACGGCCGGCCGGCGTGGCGCGACTCTCCCTGGATGCTGTGGAAGATCTCGTTCACCACGAGCGTCGTTCCGAGACGGGAGGTGCTCACGCCGCCAACTCCCAGGGCGCCGGCGTCCGGCCTGTGACGTGGCGCCGCCAGGCCTTCACCAGCGGCCGCCTCAGCACCCGGGCGGAGACCGCGATGACGTCCCCCATCGCATCGATGAGCAGAGGACGCACGAGCCAGCGCGCCTGCCCGCTGCCGCCTCCGCGGAGCAGCTCGGCGGGCTCCTCCGAGCGCACGAGCGACAGCCCCAGGCGCCGGACGGGCCCCGGGGCGGTGCCCCGCAGCAACCCGGCCGGGACTTCGCCCGGGAAGATGCGGTCCACCTGCACGAGCGCCAGGTGAAGGGCCATGCGCAGCCCCCACGCCTCGGCCAGGCGCAGGAGACGATCGGGCGAGGGTCGCCAGGTCCGGAGCATCTCCCGCAGGTCGAGCGTCCACTTCAGCCCGGGTCCGAAGTAGTGATCGGCCGCGTGCCCGGCGTGATAGACGATCGCCTCATGGATCCCAAGCCGGCGGTACGACACGCCGTCGACGGAGAACGGCCCGGAGGTGCTCCACAGAGCGTCCTGGTCCAGGCGCATGCGTCCCTCCACCCCGAGACGCCAGTGGAACTCCAGCGTGCAGTCGCTCGCGTGACCCGGCCGGCCCATCTCGAAGCGCTGGTCCTCGGGATAGTGCTCCCCGACCGCCCCCTCGAAGCCCAGAGCCACGAGCTTGCGCGCGACGGCGGCGGTCGCCTCCGGCCGCACGAGCAGGTCCACGTCCACCAGCGCCCGCGCCCCGACATCGGGGTACAGGTCGGCCAGGTAGGACGCCCCCTTCAGCACGAGGAAGTCGATGCGCTCCGCCGCGAGAATCAGGCTCAGCTCGCGCAGCTGCCCGAGCGCGACCAGGGAGTCCACCAGGGTTCGACGGTGGAGGCCCGCCGCCGCACCGCCCCAGGGCTCCGGCAGGGGACGCCCGAGCCGGCGCCACTGGGCGTGCAGATAGCCACCGCATTCGTAGTGGCGCAGGGCCCGCTCGACCTCGGCAGGGGAGACGTCGGCGGAGGGAGCGACCCCCCGCAGGGCGTTCAGCACCTCGGACTGGAGCGAGACCTCGGGACGGCGTGCGGACATGGACACGGCGCAATTATAGGCAAGCAGGCAGGGACACCGTTCCGAGCCCCCCCGGGGAGGCGCGCCGGACGGCCGCTTCCCGGCAGGACGATCTTGACGGGTCGGGGGACGGACGATACCATCGCGCCCATTCAGTCGGAGGTGGGAATGCGCGAGGGACGAAGGATGACGGCCGCGGCCGCCGTCGTGATGGTGGTTGCCATGCTGGGCTGCGGCGGCGGGGCGAAGGACAAGGGAAGCGCCCCGACGGCGTCTGACGCGCCTCCCGCCGCGCAGGATCGTGACAACCCCGCCCCGGCAGCGCCCTCCGGCACCGACCAGGCCGCCAACCCGGCCCAGGCCCAGGATCAATACGATCCGGCCACGGCGGCCGGCGCCGTCAAGGGGGTCCCCGCCCCCACCAACTCGGGCCAGATCGAGGCGGTGGCGAATTTCTTCGCCGAGCTGCCGGGCTTCGACCTGGCGCCTCTCGGTGAACAGGGCAAGGCGAAATTCCTCCACCGGGTGAACAGCGAGCACTGCACGTGCGGCTGCGCGACCGACACGCTCGCCTTCTGCCTGGTGAACGATCCGAAGTGCCCCAAGGTGAAGGGGCTGGTCCAGACGGTCTACGACGAGGTGAAGTCGGGCAAGTAAAGGAGAGGAGGCGCAGGCGCCCATGAAGGTCTACGACATCTCGGACATCCGCAACGTCGGCCTCATCGGACACGGCTCCTCCGGCAAGACGTCCCTGGCGTCCGGGCTGCTCTTCGCCTCGGGGGCGGTCAACCGGCTCGGCAAGGTCGACCAGGGCAACACCATCACCGACCACGACGAGGAGGAGATCGCCCGCAAGGTCTCTCTCTCCTCGGCCCTCTGCCACGCCGAGTGGCGCAAGACCAAGCTGAACCTCATCGACACCCCCGGGTACGGCGCCTTCATCGCCGACGCGCGCGCCTGCCTGCGCGTCGCCGACGGCGCCCTGCTCCTGGTGGACGGGGTGGCGGGGGTCGAGGTGCAGACCGAGGAGGCCTGGGGCTTCGCCCAGGAGTTCAACCTGCCGGTGATCAT
>DASYQE010000363.1:0-17081 GCA_036005805.1 Candidatus Polarisedimenticolia bacterium
AGGGGCGTGAAGAGCTTCGGGCCCGACTCGGTCATCACCCAGCAGTCCTCCAGGCGGATGCCGAACTCGCCGGGGATGTAGATGCCGGGCTCGTCGGAGAAGCACATGCCGGCTTCGAGCGGGGTCGTGTCGCTGCGCACGAGGTACGGGGCCTCGTGCCCCTCCATGCCGATGCCGTGCCCGGTGCGGTGCGACGTGCCGGGGAGCGCGTAGTCCTTGCCCCAGCCCTTCCCCTCGTAGAACGCGCGCACCGCACGGTCGACGTCCCCGACCGGGGCGCCGAGCTTCGCCGTCTCGAGGGCGAGCTCCTGGCCGCGCTTGACGGTGTTCCAGACCTCGCGCTGGCGCGCGGTCGGTTCGCCGAAGATCCACGTGCGCGAGATGTCGGACTGGTAGCCCTGGACGGAGCAGCCGCTGTCGATGAGCACGACCGAGCCCTTCGCGATCGTCTGCGGCTTCTCCGAGCCGTGCGGATAGGCGCTCGCTTCGTTCAGGAGCACGAGCGAGAACTGGTGCACACCACCCAGCGCCTCGGTCGCCTCGACCAGGAGCTTCATGACGTCGGCGCGCCCCATGCCCGCTGCGAGCTTTCCGTGGACGCTGCGGATCGCCGCGAGGGTGACGTCGTTCGCCGTCTGGAGCAGCGCCCGCTCGGCGGGCGACTTGACGATGCGACAGGCGCGCACGAGCTCGTCGCCCGAGACCACGTTTCGCCCCGGACCTCCCTTCGCGGCGGCGAGACGATCGACGATGAAGTAGCGTGTCGTTCCTTCGACCGCCAGCGGCGCGTCGGAGGTGACGCGGTCGCGCAGCGCTCCGGCGAGCAGGTCGAACGGGCTCTCGTCCTCCCTCCAGGTGCGCAGGTCGGCCGGGACCTTGAGCGTCTCGCGCACCGACGGCTCCTCGAAGGCCGGGGTGACGGCGACGACTCCTCCGTCGGCCGGGACGATCGCGGCGGTCGTGCGCTCGGACCTGTGCCAGCGGATGCCGGTGAAGTATTCGAGCGAGGGGCCGGCCTCGACCAGAAGCGCCGCGGCCTTGCGCTGCCGCAGCAGCGATTGCAGCCGGGCGATGCGGGCCGCGTGCTCTTCCGCCGCGATCGGCTTCGCGTCCTTCGCCAACGAGGCCGGGCCATTCGGCGAGGCGGGCGCCTTCGCCTTCGAGGCGGCCGCCACGGCGCCGGCGCCCAGCAAGCCGATGACTGCGCGTCTGGACATGCTCATGGGTCGCCTCTCTCGTCTCGTCTCACGGTCGCGAAGTATAGGCGCTGGGCCGAGCAAGTGGCGCCCCGGCCTGAACTCACGAGGCCTGCCCCTAGGGTTGCGTGGCGCTCGCGACAGGAATCGAGGACGCGGCGATGCGCTCCAGGAGAGCCGCGAAACGCGGATCGGAGCGCAGGCGATCGACCTTGGGCGTCACCTTCAGCATGACCAGCCACGGGTGTCGATCCTCGTAGGCACGGTCGAGCCATGCGAAGGCCAGGTCGCGCTCGCCCAGCGCGGCATGGACCACGGCGATGTCGAAAGGCGGAACGTAACGACGCGTGGACAGAGTCCGCAGCTGGTCGAGAACGGTCCTGGCGCGATCTCGCTGCTGCGCCATCGCATAGGCGTAAGCCAGGCCTGACAGCGTCCGCGGCGTGTCGCCGGCCAGCGACCGCGCCTGCTCCAGCTCGGCGATGGCTTCTTCGTACCTGCCCATCTCCACGTACGTCAGCCCCAGGTCGTAGTGGGTGGGATAGAACCTGGGATCCAGCTCGATCGCCTTGCGAAACTCCCGGACGGCGTCGTCGTTCCGCCGCGCCAGGGCGTCGATCCAGCCGACGACGTCGCCGATGATCAACGACAGCGGATCGAGCTCGCGGGCCCGGGTGATCTGCGCCACCGCTTCTTCGAAGCGGCCTTCGGAGGCGAGAAACACCGCATACCACTGGTGACCGGGCGCGTAGTTGGGATTCAGCTCCAGGCCCCTCCTGAACTCCGTCTCCGCGGCCGTCGGATTCCAGTCGTAGAGATGAATCGCGTACGCCAGCGCGATGTGCGCCTCCGCGAGGCGGGCATCCAGGCCGAGGGCCTTGCTGGCGGCCGCCTTGGCGTTCGGGTAGGCATCTTTGGGGGGAACCATGCCCCAGTTCCCCAGAACGTTGTAGGCATCGGCGAGCGCGGAGTACGCCGCGGCATGGGTCGGGTCCTCCACCAGGGCCTGTTGAAAACTGGCGATGCTCTTCTGCAGCCCGTCTTCCGTGCGCTGGTTCCACAGGTAGCGTCCGCGCAGGTAGAGCTGGTAGGACGCGGGAACCACCGGACGGGCGCTCGCCAGGTCCGCTCGTTGTCGTGGCGTGAGCCTGAGACTGACGGCCCCGGCCACCGCCGCGGCGACATCGCTCTGCAGCGCGAGCACGTCATGCGCTTCGCGCTGGTAGCTCTCCGCCCAGACATGCGTCTGGTCGGAGATCCGGATGAGCTGGGCGCTGACCCGCACCTGGCCGCCGGCGCGGCGCACGCTTCCTTCCAGGAGAAAGTCCGCGCCGAGCTCCCGGCCGATCGCATCGACGCGCTTGGCGGTTCCCTTGTACTGCATCGTCGACGTGCGCGCGATCACGGCCAGGTGGTCCGGTTGCAGGCGACTGAGCTGGGTGATCAGCTCCTCGGTAAGGCCGTCGCTGAAGTATTCCTCGTTGGGATCGCCGCTCAGGTTCTGCAGAGGCAGGACCGCCAGCACCAGGTTCCGGGGCACGACGGCCGCACGCGCGTATTGCTGCCAGGCCCACCAGGCCACGGCGCCGCCCGCGATCACCGCCACGAGCAGGGCCGCCAGCCGGGCCGGGAACCGGGAGGCGACCCCGCCCTCGTGCTCCGCCGGACCGGGCCGAGGAGGCCCCGCCGCCCCGGACGCGATGGGGTCCGCCGGCGACGCGGTCAGGTCCCCCGGCGGCCCGGCGCCCTCGATCGGGGTCTCGACGGTCTCGCGCTCGGCGGCATTCCACCAGGCATCCAGCTCCGACTTGTAGGCGAAGACCGCGGCACGGAACTTGTGATGGTGCCGGTGCACCGGCAGACCATCTTTCTGCCAGCGGCGCACGGTGCTTTCGTCCCGCCGGAGATAGGCGGCAATCTCCTTCCAGGAGTCGAGGCGGTCGTCCTGCGGATTCGGCACCGTTTCTTTCGGGGGTCGGGCTGATTCGTTACCGTCCATTCGGCCGGCCTTCCGGGGTGGGGATAGCATAACAGCCTGCCGTTCCCACGGAGCGAAGCGCTCATGAGCGCTCATCAGGCGACCGATGCGAGCGTACCGCCGGTCGGCACCGCCTACGACTATCTCGTCGGCGGCCTGAACAGCGGCAGCCACTCCGGCCCCGGGCGCAACTCCTCCGGGCTGCGGCTCATTGCGGTGCGGCTGGCGGCGCATCGGGCGGGGCCGCCGCGCGACGCTTCGCTGACCGTCATTGTTCTCGAGATATTCGATCCGCTGGTTCGAGCGCTCATTAGCGCTCATCCCGCTCTTGCCTGTTGTCGCCATTGAAGTTGCCGGCAAATATGCCCCGGGAGTCGGAGTCTGGCGTCTTGTTGCGCGCACGTTTCCGAGGCGAGGGGGGATCGCATGCGAACACCAGCGAAAGATTGGAAATGGAGCATCGGCCTTGTCGTTCTGGTCCTGCTGGCCTTCCTGCCAGTCGACCTTCACGCCCAGTCCGGCAGCGGGGTGCTCAAAGTCACCTCGTTCCCGTCGGCAGCGAAAGTTTCGGTCGATGGCATTGACACCGGCAAGACCACGCCCTTGAGCACCAACGTGCCGCTGGGCAGCCACACCATCGTCGTGTCGATTCCCAACTCCGGCTGGAATCCCGACTCACGGACCGTCCTCATCGAGGCCGGCACGACCGATCTGAGCGTCACGCTGCTGCCAATCCTGACCACTGGCCCGCAGGGGCCTCCCGGCCCCAAAGGCGACAAGGGTGACAAGGGCGACCGTGGTGACCAGGGCGTGCAGGGACTGAAGGGTGAGACCGGCGAGATCGGCGCACAGGGGCCCCCGGGGCCGCAGGGAGACAAGGGCGACACCGGCGCAACCGGCGCCACCGGGGCGCGAGGGCTCACCGGCGAGACCGGTCCGGCAGGCCCGCAAGGGGATCCCGGGCCCGTCGTCTCGGCGGGTCTCAACGGGATGAGCGAGTTCACATTGCCCTTCGGCTCCCCCGCCACCAGTTTCTTCTGGAGGGCTCCCGCCGGGGTCACCCACCTCATGGTCGAGATGTGGGGCGGAGGCGGAGGAGGCGGCACGATCTTCGGTGGCGGCGGCGGTGCCTTCACCCGCGGCGTCATTGCCGTCACGCCCGGCACCTTGTACACCGTGGCGGTCGGCTACGGTGGCAACGGCAAGGGGGTCTTCGGGGCTGTTCAGCAGAATGGCGGCGACAGCAGTGTGAGCCTGGACGGCGTGAAATTGATCTACGCAGGGGGCGGTCACGCGCCCGACTTCGGGGAGCAATCCCCGAACGAGTCGCCCGGCGGCGACATCGACCCGACCGCGGCCATCAGCCGTCCCGGAGGCCGAGGGAACGTGACGTTCGGCTCGCCGGCATACGGGACGAACTTCTGTACCGGCCCCGAACGTGACCAGACCGGAAAGGGCGGGGACCTCTTCGGGGCGGGTCACCCCGGGTACGTGATCCTCACCTGGTGAGAGGCTAGGAGATCGCCTCGGGACCGTTCCCCGAAGGCTCAGGACGGGGGGGCGGGGTCCGGCTCCGGAGCCACCCAGGCCGCGATGCGTTCGCGGCTCCACAGGTGGTCATCGTTCAGGTGCAGGATCATCGCGGCCAGCGAGATCCGCTTGCGGCAACCCTCGGGACAGTGGCGCAGCGTGTTCTCGAGGCAGTCGAACAGCCGCCACAGGTCGCGCGGCCGCGCGCCCTCGGCCTCGGCGGGGAGCCGGTGCATTCCCTCGTAGGCCGCTCCCAGGGCGCATGACGCATGCAGCCCCTCGTAGTAGTGGCCGATTGCCTGCTGCGGGCGATGCGCTGCGCCGTCCAGGATCGCCGCCGCCAACTCGGCCTCGTCGTGCCTCAACTCGTCGCGCGTCGGATAGCGCGGCGTCCCGTCGCTTCCGGTCTTCATCACCATTCCCCGCCCCATCTCGGGTGTGCGGCTGAACGGAAAAATCCTAGCAGCAGGCTCGGAGGAGGGTCAACCGGAGCCGCGCACCTGTCTCTCGCTGAAGGAGTAGACGGCGCCGTCCTGACCGGTGGAACATGTGGTGGACCTGGCGCGTAAGAGAACCCGGGAGAATCCATGCAACCGCCTTTCCAGGACGTCCGGTATGCGTTCCGCCAGCTGCGCAAGCATCCGGCATTCGCGACGGTCGCCGTCCTGACGCTGGCCCTGGGCATCGGCGCCAACACCGCCATGTTCACGGTCGTGCACGCGGTGCTGCTGCGTCCGCTCGCCTTCCACGACCCCGCGCGGCTGGTCCTGGTCGCCGAGAGAAACGACTTCAACACCATCAGCGTCTCCTACCAGAACTACCTCGACTGGCGCGACCAGAGCACGTCGTTCGCGGTGCCGCTCCAGGCGACCCAGGGCGCCGCCGCGACGCTCACGGGCACGGGCGACCCCGAGCGCCTGGTCCTGCGGCGGATGAGCGCGGGACTGCTGCCCATGCTCGGCGTGACCCCGGTGATCGGGCGCGCCTTCGCCGACAGCGACGACCGCGCCGGCGCGGCGCCCGTCGTGCTGCTCGGGTACGGACTGTGGCAGCGGCGTTTCGGCGGCTCCCCGGACGTGGTCGGGACGACGCTCGACCTCGATGCGCACCCCTGCACCGTCGTGGGCGTGCTGCCGCGGGGGTTCGAGATCCTCCAGCCGGCCGACGTCTTCGCGCCGTTCCATCCGTGGGCTTCGACGCTGCCCGACGATCGCAACTGGCACCCCGGCATCATCACGGTCGGCCGGCTCAAGGAGGGCGTGTCGCGCCGGCAGGCGACGACCGAGATGGTCGCCATCGCGGGGCGTCTCGAGAAGCAGTATCCGGATTTCAACACCGGCATCAGCGCGGAAGTGGTCGGGCTCCAGGATCAGATGGTGCAGAACGTCCGGCCGGCACTCTTTGTCCTGCTCGGCGCCGTGAGCTTCGTGCTCCTCATCGCCTGCGCCAACGTGACCAACCTGCTCCTGGCGCGCGCCGCCTCCCGCGGCCGCGAGGTCGCCATCCGCACCGCCCTGGGCGCCGGTCGCGCGCGCCTCGTCCGGCAACTCGTGACCGAGAGCGTCGTGCTCTCGCTCCTGGGAGGGCTCGTCGGGCTTTTCCTGGCCTGGCTCTCCCTCGGTGCGCTGCTCAGGCTGGCGGCGAACGCGCTGCCCGCCGCGTTCTCCGTGGAGCTCGACCCGGCGGTGCTCGCGTTCACGTTCGTGGTGGCGGCGGGCACCGGCCTCGTCTTCGGCGTGGCGCCGGCGCTGCGCGCCACGAAGCTCGACCTGCGCGACGTCATGAACGAGGGGTCGCACGGCTCGACCGGCGCCCCGCGGGCCCGCCGGCTCCGCGGCCTCCTCATCACCGCCGAGAGCGCTCTGGCCATGCTGCTGCTCGTCGGCGCCGGCCTCCTGCTCCAGAGTTTCGCGCGCCTGCAGGACGTTGCCCCGGGCTTCCAGGCGGACCACCTGCTGGTCGCGGACCTGCCCTTGTCGCAGGGGGCCTACCCAAGACCGGAGCAGCGGGAGGAATTCTTCGACCGGGTCCTGGAGCGCGCCTCTGCCCTGCCGGGCGTGCGCTCCGCCGGTGCGGCCTCCTTCCTGCCGGTGAGCGGCGGCGGCGCGGCCCTGCATTTCAACATCACCGGGCGGCCGGTCAACGGGCCGAACGACTACACCGCCGCCGGCTATCGCGTCGTGACTCCCGGGTACTTCCAGACGCTGGGCGTGCCGCTCCTCAAGGGCCGGTTCTTCGCCGCGACGGATGACGAGCGCGCCGCGTCGGTCGTCATCGTCAACTCGACCATGGCGCGCACGTACTTTCCCAACCAGGATCCGCTCGGGCAGCGTCTGCAGATCGGCGCCACTCCCGACGACGGCGTTCCGAAGATGGAGATCGTCGGGGTGGTCGGCGACGTGATCCAGGGGCTCGACGTCGATGCCAAGGCCGAGATGTACCTGCCCTACCGCCAGGGGGACCGGCTGCTGCCGGCCTTCCTGATGTCGGTCGTGATGCGGACGGCCGGAGACCCGCTCTCCCAGACCGCGGCCCTGCGCCGTGCCGTCGCCGAGATCGATCCGACCCAGCCGCTCGTGAAGCCGCGCAGCATGGAAGACAACGTCGCCACCTCGGTGGCGCAGCCCCGCTTCCGCACCTTTTTGATCGGCATCTTCGCGGGGCTGGCGCTCCTGCTTGCGGCGGTCGGCATCTACGGAATGCTGTCGTACAGCGTCACGCAGCGCACCCGGGAGATCGCCATCCGCGTCACCCTCGGCGCGGAGCGGAACCACATCCTGCGCACGGTCGCAGGCGAAGGGCTGCGCTTCACCCTCCTCGGCGTGGCCCTCGGAATCGCGGGCGGGCTCGCGCTGACGCGGCTGCTCCAGGGCTTCCTCTTCGGGGTGAGCGCCTTCGACCCCGGAGCGTTCGCCGGCGCCGCGGTCCTGCTCACCGGGGTCGCTCTCGCCGCGTCGCTCGTGCCCGCGCGGCGCGCCACCCGGGTGGATCCCCTGGTGGCGCTCCGGAGCGAGTAGCCGGGGCCGTCGCCAGGATTCCGAAAGCGTTCGAGTCTTGACGGGTGCGCACGCCGCTCCTACGTTCGACCTCGGGACGAATCAAGGCCGTCCGGAGGCGATCACGATGTCGCAGTCAGTCCCTCTCCGCGGCACGCGGCCGATCGGCGCGGCGCTCCTTATGCTCTCGCTCGTCGCCTGTTCCGGCTCGTCGGCGGAGTCCGCGAGCGCGCCTCAGCCGACCCCGCCGATGCCCGATGCTGGAACCCCTCACGGACCACCACCTGCCTCGACGCGGGAAATCCATGGCTACTTCACCAGTCCGACGACGCCGACCTCGTTGCGACTCTGGAGAGGGCCGAACGATGTCGAGGGCTTCGAGCGGCTGACCCGCTTGACCGTCGAGATCGAGGGTGTGCCGAAATATTCCATGGCCGGCAGCACCGTTCGCTTCGCCGGCGTCTGCCGGGCCTCCGGCAGCGGGCTCGACCAGTTGTTGCTCGTCTTCCACTCCGAACGTCCCGGGGGCGAGCGGCTCGGCGTGATGGGGTACGACGCGGCCAGGGATCGCATCTCGTTGAGATTCACCCCGCGCGACGTCAGGCAGGATGGCGGCGCGCGCCTCGACTGCTCAGGCGGTCGCACCATCCTCCCCGAGGGGGCCCCGGCGTTTCCCTGCACGTGCCCGTGGCGGGAGGATCCCGACAATCTCGCTCAGCCGGGCCCGGCGGATGCGTCGATGGACGGGAAGGAAATCGTGATCCTGCCGGAGGAGCCCGGCGGAGCACCGTGATCACGGCCCAGGCTGACGCGTCCTCATCCTGCTCGTGCCTACCTGCGTCTGAACGGGATCACGCCGCCAGCGAGCCGCTGACGTCCTGACCGCACGGGCTGGTACGGCCCTCCCTGAATGGGCCGTCGGGGAAATCCCGGTCACCTGTTCCGTTCGCGCCTCATGGCATCTCAATTGCTGAGAGATCTTGCAAGTCCTCAAGTGAGGACTGATCAGTGTTTCCATTTGCGAAAGGAGTCATTCATGAAAACTGCCTGGGTTGTTGTGGCCATTGGCCTGCTCTGCTTCTCCATGCAAGCCTTGGCCGACGATAAATGTCCGGCGTCCGTGCAGTCGGCAGTCGAGAGAACCTTCCCCGGTTCGGAGGTCAAGAAGTGCGAGATCGAGACCGAGAAGGGCAAGCAGGTTTATGAAGTCAAGCTCAAGACCAAGGACGGGCATGTGTCCAAGATGAACATCGACCCGGCAGGACTGGTGCTCATGACCAGCCAGTTCGTCGCAACGGACACCGTTCCGGTTGTCGTCATGAAGAACTTCCAGGGCAAGTACGCCAACTACAAGGTCGTGCGGACCGAAAAGGTGACCTTCCCGGATGGGAAGACGACCTATCGGGTCATCTACGCCAAGGACAACAGCAGCAAGAAAGCCGTCGTCTACACGCCGGAAGGGACTGTCGTCGAGGAGATCGAAACCTACAACGACGATGCAGACACGGACTAGGAGACTGTCGGGACGCGCGGGCGGGCTCGCATCGGGAGCCCCCCGGACGGATCAGTAGAGCGGCCTGAAGCAGTTGGAGAACAGCTCGGTGATGCGCGCTCCGATGCCGCGGTGCTTCCAGTCGTCGTGCGTCACCTCGCGACTGAGCTTCAGGTCGCGCTGGAACATCGCCTCGATCGCGCCCGAGAACGAACGGTCGTAGAACGACAGGCTCAGCTCCGCGTTCTTCGACATCGAGCGGGCGTCGAGGTTGATCGAGCCGATGGTCGAGAAGACGCCGTCCACGACCAGGATCTTGGAGTGAATCATCGCCGGCTGGTACTCGTAGATCCGGACCCCTGCCTCGAGGAGGTCGCCGAAGTGATGGCGCGACGCCAGGCGGACCGGCGGGATGTCCATGTGCGTGCCGGGGACCATCACCTTCACGTCGACGCCTCGTTTCGCCGCCGCGATCAGCGCCTCGCGGATCTGGGCGTCGGGAAGGAAGTAGGGGTTCTGGATGTGCAGGCTCTCACGCGCGGCCTGGATCGCCATGAAGTAGAGCATCTTCGGCAGCGACGAGGCGTCTCCCTTGGATGATTTCATCGCCTGCGATTCGACCGAGCCGGTCGGCGCCATCTTCGGATAGAAGGCGTCGCCGGCCAGGATCTCGCCGGTCGTGAAGGTCCAGTCCTCGCCGAAGATCGCCTGCATCTGCGCGACCACGGGGCCGGTCGCACGCACGGCGCTGTCGTGCCACTCCGTCTTGTCGCGGGCGTCTCCAAGCCAGCGCTTGTCGAAGCAGAACCCTCCCGTGTAGGCGACCTTGCCGTCGACCACCAGGAGCTTGCGATGGGTGCGTCGTCCGAAGATGGGATACTCGCTGGCGGGCCGATAATCCCTGCAGGCCACTCCCGCGGCTTCGAGCTCCTTGCGCAGCTTCCCCAGCTTTCCACCCTGGGCGTCGATCAGGAGCCGGACCTGGACGCCGCGGCGGGCCGCCGCGATCATCGCATCCGCGAACTGCCGGCCCACCTCGTCGGGCTTGTAGATGTAGGTCTCGAGACTCACGGAGGCCGAAGCCTGCCGAATGTCCTCGAGCATGGCCGGAAAGATCCCGTCGCCGTTCTCGAGCAGCGCGGCGGAGTTCCCCCCCACCAGGACGCCGCCGAAGTTGTCGAGCGATCGGCGGAACTGGGGATCGCCGGCCGAGAACGGCGGATCGAACGTGTACTTGTTCTGCTGGCCCGAGACGCAGCCGATCAGGGCGAGGAGCGCGGCGGCGGGCCCGAGAACGGAAACGAGTGCGCGTTGACGCGCTCCAGGAGTCAACGCACCGCGTAGTCGTCGCCGTAGAACTTGCTGGTCGTGCGCGTGTGGAAGTGGACGGCCTGGATCGGCTCGTAGCGCGGCTCGCCGAGGCCCGGGAGCACCTCGAGCAGCTCGTCCTCCCAGAGATAGACGGCCATCGGGAAGGAGACCCTCGCCCGGGAACGAAGGGCCGGATCGCGCGGCTGCACGACGCGGTGGGTCGTGGACGGCAGGATGTCGTTGGTGATCCGCTGCATGTAATCGCCGGTGTTCAGGATGATGGTCCCGCGGGGGGCGTTCAGCAGGACCCATTTCATGCTGACGCGGTTGAGCACCTGGAGTCCTTCGATCGCCGGAGCCGGCAGGAAAGTGAACAGGTCCACGTCCTCGTGGCCGAGGATGCGGGCGGCCCCCGAGGCCTCGTCCTCGCCGGTGAGCGGCGGGTAGTAGTTGAGGCGCAGGCCGAAATTCGTGGCGGTGAGGCGGCGATCGTAGAGGTGCGCATCGCACCCCAGATCCATGAGGAGGCTCTGCATGATCGGCCGGATCAGCGCCTCGTGCTCGAGGCAGAGCCGCCTGAAGAAGGGCTCCATCTCAGGGCGGGGCCAGTAGTCCTCCAGGCGGACGGGGCGGCCGGCGTCGATGGCGAAGGCGCGACGGCAGAAGACCCAGCCCTCCACCAGGTCGGGATGGATGTCGCTCGTCTCCCGGATCGGGAAGTAACCCTGGTTGATCGAGCCGTGCCGCGCGGCCCTGAAGCGCAGCTTCTCTTCGAGGGGGATCGCGGCGTAGAACTCCTCGACCCGCTCCGCCGCTTCATCGTAAAGGGACGCATCGACGCCATGTCCTTCCAGGATGGCGAAGCCGATGCCGCGGAGCGCCTCGCCGAGGTCGCGGGCGAAGGCCCTGCGGTCGGCGGCGTCCCCTTTCAGGAAGCGCCCGAGGTCGACGGTCCGGATCCGGTACTCGTCGTCGTAAGCGTCCCCGGAGTCGGCCGCGTCGGAGAGGTGGTACCGCTGATCCTTGCGGACCTGGTCGTAGCGCGCGTACTCCTGGTTGGTCGCTTCGACGCCGTGGGTTTTCTTGTCGTCCACCACGCACTCCTCGCGCATAGGATAATGCACCGCCAAGGGAGAAGGACATTTGGACGTGATCATGGGCGACGGGTGCCGCGTCGCCGGCCTGCGCCAGGGCGAGCCCGAGGTCCACGGTGCCCTCCGGATGTGGCCCCGCTTCGGCCACGCGACGGGGGCCCGCGCCCTGTCCCTCCGGATCCTCGAGGTCGGCCCCGGCCTCTCCCCCGGTCTTCGCAACGCGGATTGCGACGAGGTGCTCTACGTCCTCGAGGGGGCCGGCACGGTTTACCTGGACGGCCACGGCTTCCCCGTCGGGCCGGACACGGGGATCCACGTCCGGCCCGGCGTGTCGCTCGCCTTCGAGAACCCGGGGCCGCAGCCCATCACGCTCGCGAGTGCGCGCTGCCCCGATGACGGAACGTCCGAGATCTTCGAGACGGCGCGGACCCGGCCGGCGGCGGATTCGTTCGCGCCGGCGCCGGAGGTCATCGCCCGGCTCGCCGATCGTCCGGCCGAAGCCACCTCGGACGGACGCTCGTTCCAGGTGGTGATCGACGCGAGCGGCTCGGGCGCGCCGGTGACCCAGTTCGTCGGCGCGATTCCACCCGGGCGCGCGCCGGATCATTTCCACGAGTACGAAGAGGTGCTGATCGTCCTCGAGGGGCGCGGCCGCATCTGGGCCGATCGCGAGAGCGCCCCCGTCTCGTCCGGCTCCTGCGTCTTCCTGCCCCGACGGCAGGTCCACTGCCTCGAGAACCTCGGCGACGATCGGCTGCGCCTGATGGGCGTCTTCTACCCTTCCGGCAGTCCCGCCGCCCGGCGCCTTCCGACGGCGTAGAGCAGCGCGCCCACCGCCCCCCACACCACCGACAGCTCGACGGCGGTCAGGGACCCCGAGGCCCATCTGTCGCGGAGATTCCGGGAGGCGAGCGTCCCGAGATCGTCCCGGACCTGCAGCAGGAACAGCGCTCCCATCGCGAGCGCCGACAGCGTCGCGGCGGCCCGCTGGACACCGATCGGGATGGCGACGGTCGCGCTCCTGAAGAGGGCCGGGTTGAGGAAAGGCAGGAACAGCAGCGCGAGACTGTGGAGCAGGTAGAGGCCGACGAGGGCGAACACGGCGATGTTGAGCCCGAGCGCGATCTGTCCTGCCGCGAGGAGCAGCGCCGCGGCGGCGAACGTCAGCGTCAGGGCCGCGACGGGCGTCCCGGTGCGCGGCGACACCGCGCCGATCCACCCCGGGACCAGGCGGTCCGCGGCGAGCACCACGGCGAGACGCGAGGGGACGAGCATCGTGGCGTTCAGGGAGGTCGTGAGCGCCATCAACGCCCCGAGCGTCACGAAGGTGGCCGCGCCGCCGGGCAGGTAGACCGCCGCGACCTCGGTCATCGGCGCGGGGCTCGCCTGCAGGATCGGGCCCGGAAGGACGCCGAACGTCACGACCGACATCAAGAGATAGACGATCGTCGTCCCGCCGATGCCCAGGAGGAAGATGCGCGGCAGCCGGCGCGTGCTGTCCCTGACCTCCCCCGCCGTCTGCGCCAGGGACTCGAACCCCGCATAGGCGAAGAACAGCGGCGGCATCGCCGCGGCGAAGCCGGCGAGGCCGTGCGTGAAGAAGGGGCGGTAGTGATCCAGGTGGATGGCGAACAGCCCCGGCACCACGAGGACCACGATCGAGAGGCCGAGCAGCGCCAGCATCGCGACCTGGACGCGGCCGAACCATCGCACCCCGACGACGTGGATTGCACAGACCAGGACGAGGCTGGCCAGGGCCGTCCAGGTCCGGGCCGGCGCCGAGGCGAGCGCCCGCGGAGCGAGTCCCGCCAGGTAATCGGCGAAGGTGGCGGACAGGAAAGCGAGGGCGCCGATGTACGAGATGCACTTGAGCCAGGCGCCGACGAAGGCGACGCCGCGGCCGCCGAAGGTCCGCGAGATGTGGACGTACTCGCCGCCCGGCTCGAGACCGAGGGGCGTGGAGAGGTAGACGCAGTACGGGACAGAGGTGGCGAGGACGAGCACGGCCAGGACGAGATGGCCGAGGATGACGCTCGGCCCGGTGAGCGCCCAGGACTGGCTGGTCACCTTGAAGATGCCGGCGCCGATGAGGATGCCGATCAGCGCCGCGTAGGCCTCGAGCGTCCCGAGATCGCGGCGGAGGCGGGCGCGCGGCTGCACGGGCAGACGCTACGGGGGCGCCCGACCGGGGTCAAGAGGGACCCTCCGGCCTCAGCGACCGGCCCTGGCGGAGGCGGCTTGATCTGGCTTTCGGGACTGCGTTAGGGTTGCCGCAGACCCGACAGCCCGCTCACCCTCGGAGTCAGGCATGACCGCCGGAGAGTCCGTCACGCAGATCACCGAGATCCTCGCCGCGTGGGCTCGCGGCGCGGGGGCCGCGCCGTGACGACGGACCGCAGCCAGGAGCGCTGGCGCCGGATCTCGACGCTCCTCGACGAGATCCTCGAGCGACCGGAGAGCGAGCGCCGGGCCCACCTCGAGGGTGTCTGTGCCTCGGACCCCGGACTGAAGGCGGAGGTCCTGGCCTATCTCGCCGCAGGGGAGAAGGCCGGCGGCTGGCTCGAGGGGTCACCCGACGAGGAGATCGGAACCGTGTCGCCCGGATCGGATGACGACGCAGGCCGGGCCGCCGGCGTCGCGCGCGACGACGCCGACTCCGACCGCATCGGCCCTTACCGGCTCCTGCGTCCGATCGGACGGGGCGGCATGGGGATCGTCTATCTCGCCAGCAGGGCCGACGGGCAGTTCGAGAAGGAGGTCGCGCTCAAGCTCATCCGCCGCGGCCTCGACACCGATGAGATCCAGGCGCGCTTCCGCCGCGAGCGGCAGATCCTCGCGCGCCTCGAGCATCCGCACATCGCCCGGCTCCTCGACGGGGGCTTGTCCTTGGACGGACGGCCCTATTTCGTCATGGAGCACGTCGAAGGAGCCGCGATCACCGCCTGGTGCGACGGGCGCGCCGCCTCGGTCGAGGACCGGCTGCGCCTCTTCCACGACATCTGCGAAGCGGTCCAATACGCGCACCGCAACCTCATCGTGCACCGTGACCTCAAGCCGTCGAACATCCTCGTCGACGCCTCAGGCCAGGTGAAGCTCCTCGATTTCGGCATCGCCAAGCTCCTGGACCGGGAAGGGTCGGACGGCTCCGAAACGCTGACCCGGTCGGAACGGCGGCCGATGACGCCCGGATACGCCGCCCCGGAGCTGGCGCTCAATCGGCCGGTGACCACCGCCTCCGACGTCTACAGCCTCGGGGTGGTGTTGTACGAGCTGCTGGCGGGACGCCGGCCCGGCCGCGGCGCGCGGCTCGATGCCGGCGTCGCCGATGCGTCGATCGAGCCCGGGCCTTTGCCCCCTTCGCGCGTCGTGTCGCGCGACTTCCCGACGGCGGAAAGCGCCTCGGCCGACGCGCCCGCCGCGCCCCCCGAGATCGCCCGCAGGCGCGGCACGACCCCGGCGGAGCTGCGCCGCCGGCTGCGCGGCGATCTCGACAGCATCGTGCTGAAGGCGCTCCAGCCCGATCCGGCCCGTCGCTACCGCACCGTCGAGGCCCTGTCCGAGGATCTCGACCGGTACCGGGAAGGGCTGCCGATCCGCGCCCGGCGCGACTCGTGGCCCTACCGCGCCGGGAAATTCCTCGCGCGTCACCGCTTCGGCACCGCCGCGGCCGCGTCGATCGCGCTCACCGTGGCGGTCGGGGTCGCGGGTGTCGTCTGGCAGGCGCGCGAGGCGCGGCGGCAGGAGAACCGGGCGGAGATCGTGTCCTCGTTCCTCGCGAGCCTCTTCGCGGCGCCCAACCCCCGGCGCCCGAAGAACGAGGGAGTCACGCTGCGGGAGATCCTCGACCGGGGCGCCGCCAAGATCGACAAGGAGCTGGCCCGTGAGCCGGAGGCGCAGGCGCGCCTGCTGACCGTCATGGGAACCGCGTACCAGGGTCTCGGCCAGTACAAGCAGGCGGAGCAGCTCCACGAGCGCTCCCTGAAGATCCACCGATCGGCTCCGGGGAAGGAAGACCCGGACACCCTGGCGGCGATGAAAGGCCTGGCGGCTGACGTGTTCTACCAGGGCCGGTACGCCGAGGCCGAGATCCTGTACAGGCAGCTTGTGGCGTCACGGCGCTGGAACCAGGGGAGCGAGCACCCGGACACGCTCGGAGCGCAGATGGACCTGGTCAGCACCATTGCCTACCAGGGAAGATACGCCGAGGCGGAGCCGATGTATCGCGATCTCCTGTCCGTCCAGCGCCGCGTGCTGGGGAACGAGCACCCGGACACGCTCGCCGCCTTGATCAACCTCGGCCACGTGGTCAGCGGCCAGGGACGCTACGCCGAGGCGGAAACGCTGTGTCGCGAGGTTGCCGCCGCCCAGCGCAGGGTGCTCGGAGACGAACACCCGGACACGCTCACCGCCCTCATGAACCTGTCCTTGACGCTCGATTCGCAACGGCGCTACGCCGAAGCGGAGACGCTGTCCCGCGAGGTTCTCGGCATTCAGCGCCGGGTGCTCGGGAACGAGCACCCCGATGCGCTCATTACGATGATCAACCTGGGGGAACTGCTCCTCCATGAGGGTCGCTTCGCCGAGGCCGAAGCGATGGAGCGGGAGGTCTTCACCGTCCAGCGCCGGGTGCTCGGGGGCGAGCATCCGTACACCCTGGTCGCGGAGGTGGACCTGTCCCTCGCCCTCTCGTCCCAGCATCGCTACGACGAAGCCGAACGCTTGCTGCTCGAAGCCCTGAAGGGGCAGAGCAAAGTCCTCGGCGAGCGGCACCCCGACACGGTCCACACCCTCTACAACGTCGGGAGCCTGAAGGCGCGCCGTGGGGATGTGGCCGGGGCACTGCTCTACCTGCGCCAGGCCACCGACCGCGGGCTTCCCGACGCCGACCACATGGCGGGGGATCCCGAACTCGCGTCCCTCCACGGCAACCCGGAGTTCGAAGCGCTCGTCGCAGCCGCGAGAGAGAACGCGAAGCGCCGCTGAATCGCCGACCAGCAGGTGCTTCTCAACCTGATCATGAACGCAATCGAGGCCATGGGCGCTGTCGACGATCGGTCGCGCGAACTGACGATCGCGACCCATGAGGACAGTCCGAACGCCATACGGGTGGAGGTACGCGATTCGGGACCCGGGCTCGACGCGCAGGGCGCCGAGCGGATGTTCGACGCGTTCTACACGACGAAATCCGACGGCTTGGGCATGGGCCTCTCCATCAGCCGCTCGATCGTCAAGGCACACGGCGGGCGCCTGTGGGCAAGCCCGAACGAACCCCACGGGGCGGTATTCCGGTTTTCACTGCCCCTTTCCGGAAAGGCAGCTCCATGAGCGAGCATCGGGCAGTCGCCTTCGTCTCGACGACGATGCGGCGTCGCGCGTCGAGGTTAATGGTCCAGCACCGCTCAAGCCTCGGTGAGCCGGTTCGTGGTGTGCCACGCCCATTGTGAAGGCGGCGAGAGCGCAGAATGAACTGTTCCCGGAGCACCG
>DASYQE010000364.1:0-1707 GCA_036005805.1 Candidatus Polarisedimenticolia bacterium
GGGAAGGTGACCCTGATGAGCCGCGCCGGGGCCATCATGGCGAGCGACCTGCCGGGCCCCCTGCAGGCGGAGACGCGCGCCGGCAACATCATGGTCACGGGGCTCGCCCGCGGGGCGCGCCTCATCACCGCCGGCGGCGACGTCAGCGTCGACAAGGGGACCGGGGACCTCTTCGTCCGCACCTCCGGTGGCGATGTCCGCATCGGGCGCATCCGCGGCAGGATCGAAGCGGAGACCGGCGGCGGCAGCGTCGCCATCGAGAGCGCGATGGGGGGCGTGCGCGTCGCCAGCAACGGCGGCGACATCGAGATCGGCGACGCCGGCGGAGAGGTGGCCGCTTCGACCGGCGGCGGCGGGATTCGCGTCGGCAACGCGGTCGGCGGTGTCCGCTGCGAGACCGGGGCCGGATCGATCGTCCTCAGCGGGGTCAACGGACCGATGCGGGCTCTGACCTCGGCCGGCAGCATCCGGGCGCTCGTCGCCGGCGCGTTCCCCGGCGATTCGGATCTCCAGACCTGGCACGGGGACGTCATCGTGGCCATTCCCGACATGCTGCCGATCACCGTGCGGGCGGTCGTCGACAACCCGGTCGGCCGGTCGATCGAGAGCGAGTTTCCGCTGACGGTGTTGCGCGAGGCGGAGACGACCGGGCGGCCGCTCGAGATCGGCGAGATGCGCATCGGCGGCGGCGGGCCGCTCCTGAAGCTGCGCACTCTCGGCGGGCGCATCGTGATCCAGAAGGCGAAGAGCGTGCCGGCGGTGCCTTTGCCATTCGGCACCCCGGCTCCGACACAGGACAAGGGCAAGAAGGCGGGCCAACCGCAGTTCGAGTAGACGCAGGGAGGAGGAGCGCATGACACGCAGTCGCATCTGGGGGGCGACGGCCCTGGCGGCCGTCCTGGTGCTCGCCGGCGCGTGGTTCACGGCCGCGCGCGCGGGAGACGAAGGCAAGGACAAGGACGGAAAGTCGGTCCACAAGAAAGTCGTGATCTTCCGTTCGGGCGGCTCGTGGCTCGGCGTGCAGATTGCCGACGTGGACATGGATCGGGGCAAGGAGCTCGGCCTGAAGGATGTGCACGGCGCCGAGGTGCAGTCGGTCTCCGCCGGCAGCCCCGCCGAGGAGGCGGGCATCAAGGAAGGGGATGTCATCACCGAGTACCAGGGGACCCGCATCGAGGGCGTGGCGCAGCTCACGCGGCTGGTGCGCGAGACCCCCGCCGGCCGGACCGCCCACGTCGAGGTGTGGCGCAACGGCTCGAGCAAGGACCTCACCGTGCAGATGAAGGAGCGCGAGCACGACGGGGATGACGAGGATCTGCCCGGCCACATGCAGATCTTCACGGACGATGGCGACGGCGACGGCAAGATGACCTGGTTCCACACCCCGACCCCGCCCGAGCCGCCGGACATCAACCTCGAGGAGCTCGAGGGTCTCCAGGACAAGCTCAGCATCATGGGCCTTCCCGGCATGCGCCCGCGCCTCGGCGTCACGGTGGACACCGTCGGCAAGCAGCTGGCGGATTACTTCGGCGTCAAGCAGGGAAGCGGCGTGCTGGTCACCTCGGTCGGCAAGGGAAGCGCCGCCGAGGCGGCCGGGATCAAGGCCGGGGACGTCATCGTCAAGGTGGACGACGAGGCGGTGTCCGACGCCGGCGATCTCCACATGGCGATGCGCCACCGGCGCGACAAGGCGCTGACCCTGACCGT
>DASYQE010000365.1:0-30705 GCA_036005805.1 Candidatus Polarisedimenticolia bacterium
ATCTCTGCCTCGATCGCCCGCATCTCCTTATAGGCAATCACGAGGAAATTGCCTGAGCCGCAGGCGGGATCGAAAACCCTGATCTTCGCCATGCGCTTGCGCAGGTTGAGCAAGGTGCGGTGATTGTCGCCAGCCTCCACAAGCTTCGCGCGCAAGTCATCCAGGAACAGCGGATTCAGTACCTTGAGGATGTTGGGGACACTTGTGTAGTGCAGACCGAGGGCGCCGCGCTCCTCGTCCTCTGCCACGGCCTGGATCATCGACCCGAAGATGTCCGGGTTGATCTTGGTCCAGTCAAGGTTGCCGATGTCCAGGAGGTAGGAACGAGCGATCCTGCTGAACCTCGGCACATCCATGTTGCCGGAGAAGAGACCTCCGTTCACATATGGAAAGGAGTCCGCCCAACGAGGAAGGGTGGCAGCCGCCCGCTCTGTCGGCTTCTGGTTCATCGCACGAAATAGGGTGCCGATAACCTCGTGTGTGTTTGACGAAGTTGTCGCGCTCATCTGTGCGACGGTGTCGGTGAAGAGTCGATTGCCTACGAAAATGTCGGTGTCCTCGGCAAAAAAGCAGAAGATGAGCCGAGCCATGAAGTGGTTCATGTCGCGCCGTCGCTCGGAAGTTCCCCACTCGGGGTTGTCCTTCAACAGCTCGACGTAGAGCCGGTTGAGGCGGCTTGTCGCGCGGATGTCGAACGAGTTCTCGGTAATTGCCCGGACGGTGGTGATGCCGGCGAGGGGCAGGAAGAAGCCGAAATGGTCCGGGAAGTCCTTGTAGGCGCAGGCGACGGTTTCACCGCCAGCGAGATCTTCGGCCTCGAAGTCGACTCCGTCAGTGGCAAGAATGAACTTCGCCTTGGCCTTGGTGGTCGCCGGAGTCTCCTTGAGCGCCTTGAGCGAGGCCATTACCTGACCGGCGTTGCAGGTGAGGATATGGATGTTGCTGGTCTGGAGAACGCCGCCGATGTCGGACTTGTTCGTGGCGCCCGCGCGGAGGCGCTTAATGGTGGCTTCCTTGTTGCCGAAGGCTTCGAGGAAGGCGTACGGGAAGTTGGCGCGGTCGAACGGCTGTTCCGCTAGATCGGTGATGGCCTGTTCGATTTCAACGGCGTTCAACTGGTCATCCCCTCAGCAGGGCCTGGCTCACGCTCTCGACGCCCGCGATGGGCGTGGCCGCTTGAACGGCGTCGTGAGGCGAGTATTGCGCGATGCGCCATGTTCGCGCAAGGATATCGAATCCGATCGGAGGCGTCGCCGAAGTGCCGAGTTCCGTGGAACCGAAACCCGCGCCTATCGCTCAGACCGCGACCGGTGCCCGGCCGCTCTTTAGCACCAGGGATGAGCTGCGACCCTTCCTGGCCCTGTGTCGTGAAGGTCGCCTCTACGAGGTCGAGCGCTGGCTCGCCGATGGTCGACAGGTACAGCTCGACCCGGAAGCAATCCGAAGGGGCTACAGACCGCCCAGCGCCCTGGAAGTTGGCATCGAGTCCGGGCAGCACTCCCTGACGCGGCTTCTCTTGCGAAGCGGCTACCGGTTGGACATCGAGCGGCACAACCCCCTCGACAGGGCCCTCAAGCAGCGACGTCTCGAGGTAGTGGGTGCGTAGAGTGTTGCTGAATTTCGGTGGGGTTAAGGCCCACCGGGCCGATGGTGATATAACGATGCCCCTAGGGGCTGGTTGCGCCTACCGCTCCTTACGGACCGTCAGCCGCCAAGCCTTCCGTCCGTAGGAAGCAGCGTACAGGCGCTTCCCACTCCGCAGGGTGATCCAAGGCCGGTAGATCACCTTGGACCCCTGCGGAGCCTGCCGCTTCTCCGACATTAATTTCACCTCCAGTCCGACGGGAGCTGCCCGCCTGCGCTGTCGGGGGCTTCCATCAGCCCGGGGGCGCTCGCGGAGAACCGTGAGCCCCTAGGGGCGAGCGGAATCATACCCATGACCGAAGCCGGAGATCAAGACCTTTCGTCATAATTCGTGTTCCACGTGGAACGGCATGTCGGGACGAATCAAGGACGAATACCGTTGACTCGGGCGAGCGAAGCGCGTATATACGTCCTGCAAGCGGAGGATGAACGCAATGGCGACTTGGCCGAAAACGATCTACATCAAGGGCGTTGGGATTCCCGTCGAAACATGGGAGGAACTTGATGAAGTGATCGAAAGGTACGGCGGCGCGAGCGCGGTCGTCATCGGGGGGACGTCAGAATCGCCAAAGCCCGAGGGTGGCGCTAGCAAACCCAAGGGATTCCATGGCGGCGGCGCAGAGCTGAACCATACGGATCGGACCCTGCTACAGGAGTTCGTGACGAATGGCTCTCATGGCGTTCCAACGTCCGAGATTGGTCCTGCCCTAGGGAAGCGCGGCAAGTCGATTCGGCCCGCTCTTGAGGCCTGGAGCCGAAGGATCGGCCTAGCCACGGAGGAAAATGCATCTCCGTTCGCGCCCATGAAAACGTCCCGTGGGCGCGGGTTCAGGCTCACGGGAATCTACCCAGGTGTTGCGAGGAGCCTTCTCGGCTTGGGAACGGCAGGTGCGTCGTGAGAACTAGTAGCCCCCGGTGCCCAAGGGTTCACCGACACCGGGGGCCTGAACCACAAGGCCGCGCTCTCCGATCCGTGACGGGGGAAGAGGCACGAGCCATGGTGAGCCCATCAGAGAAGCGCCCGGTCAGCCGCGCTAACGGCTGGCCGGGCTATCCAAAACCACGCGGGGTAAGCCGCATGGCCCGGACTCACGGTCATTATCGGCCCGCCCCGCCCCTCATGCAAGGGATGGATCGTGACCTGCCTGAAATGCCAGCACGGCCGAGCTAAGCGGTTCGGGTTCGCTAAGAATCGAGTCCAGCGTTACCGTTGCCACACCTGCAAGGCGACCTTCCTGGAGCCCCGGACGAAGCCCTTGGGCCATCACCGCATCGACGTGGAACAGGCCGTCCAGATCGTCAGCCTCATCACCGAGGGCATGAGCATCCGGGCCACATCGCGCCTCACCGGCCTCCACAAGAACACCATCATGGCGATCCTCCTGACCATCGGCCGAAACTGCGAACGGCTCATGGACGCGAAGATGACCGGCCTTCGGGCGCGGTTCGTCCAGGCGGACGAGGCATGGTCCTACATCCACACGAAGGAGAAGCGGGTGCGCCGGACGGACCCGGCCGAGTGGGGCGACTGCTACGAATGGGCTGCGTTGGACTCTGAAACGAAGGCGATCCTCAGCTTTCATGTTGGAAAGCGCAGCAGCGAATCAGCCTACGAATTCATCGAAGGGCTACGCCGTCGCGTTGACGGCGTGTTCCAGCTCAGCACCGAGGGATTGAACTGGTACGTTCCCGCCGTGGAAGAGGCATTTCGGAGCGGACGTTCATTTCGGCCAGCAGACGAAGGTATTCGACCAGCCTGAGGCACCGCACACGCCCGAGTGGTACAAGCCCGGGCCGAAGGTGATCGGGGTGCTGCGAAGAATCTTCTCAGGCGATCCCATCCCGTCCCGAATCTCCACCTGCCACATCGAGCGAGCGAACGGCATCCTTCGCCAGCACATCCGGCGCATGGGCCGCTTGGTTAACGCCTTCTCAAAGACCTTCGACGGCTTCAAGGCGTCCGTGGCGCTCTTCGTCGCATGGTACAACCTGTGTCGCGTTCACTCCGCGACCCGCATCACCCGGAATGGGAAGCGGAATCACCGATCGTGTCTGGACGGTGTGCGAGCTACTTGAGGCGGCAGCAACAGCCAATTAGCCCACTACCCGTCTCGACCTGTTCAACCTGCTACTGGAGTGGGGTGCTGATCTCAAGAGCGCCGACCTCTACACGGTCCTGGAAACCTACAACGTCGACCTCTACGAGCGCCTCCTGGCCGCGGGGTACGACTTCACTCAGGGGCATGAGGTGGGAGCAGCCTTGGGGTACGGCACGCCCAACCGGCCCCTCCTGGGATTCGTGAAACGCCATCGGACTGGAGACCCCCGCTTCCAGATGGAACTCAACATTGCGCTTGGATGCCACGCGAGAAAGGGAAACGAGAAAGGAAGCGGCTGTCCGTAATAGCTCGACTCCCGGCCCCGGCACTTCGGTTTCGGCATGGCCGGGCCACCCCCAGGTGCCGTTGATGTAGGCTACGCGCTCCGTATGGGCTTGAGCCGACATCTTTTCTGCTTCAGCCCCTGTCCATAAGATAAAGCGCCACAGCCTCTTCGGCGTGAACAATTCCGGCCTAAAGCTCCGCCTAGGGTGAGCAGAGTCCAGGTTTGGTACAAGGACCAACGTGCGGGTTGATTCTCCACTGAAGGATCTACGGGCGTTCCTGGATCTGCTCCGGCGCGACCGCGACCTGGTCGAAGTGAGGGCGGAGGTTGATCCGCGCTTGGAGATAGCCGAGATCCACCGTCGCGTCGTGGCCGCCGGCGGACCCGCGCTCCTGTTCACGAACGTCCGCGGACACCGGATGCCTGTTGTCACTAACCTGTTCGGGACCGCGCGGCGGGTCGAGCGGGCGTTCGGCCGTCGCCCGGAACAGCTCATCGCCCGGGCCGCGTCGCTTCCCCAAGTGTTGATGCCGCCGACGCCGGCGAAGCTCTGGGGGCAGAGGGACCTGCTGCCTGTCATCATGAACCTCGGCACCCGGACAGTGACGCCGTCGCCGGTTCTGGAGCAGGTCGAGCACCCACCCCATCTAACCCAATTGCCCGCCCTCACGACCTGGCCTCGGGACGGCGGTCCGTTCATCACTGTCGGGCAGGTTTACACGGAGCATCCCGACGGGCATGGACATAACCTCGGGCTCTATCGACTGCAGATCTACGACGACGCCACTACCGGTATGCACTGGCAGATCGGAAAGGGCGGAGGATTCCATCACGCGGCGGCGGAGACCCTCGGGCGCGCGCTTCCCGTGGCGGTGTCGCTCGGCGGGCCACCGGCGCTGATGCTGTCCGCAGTGGCCCCACTTCCAGAAAACACTCCGGAGCTCCTCTTAGCCTCGCTCGTGATGGGACGAAAGCTGCCGATGGCGCGGACGGACAGTTTCCCGCTGCCCTTCCCGGCCGACGCGGAGATTGTGCTGTTGGGACAGGTGCCGCCTGGGGAGCGCCGTCCCGAAGGGCCATTCGGCGATCACTACGGCTACTACTCCCTGACTCATGATTACCCGGTGTTTAAGGTGGGCGCAGTGGCGCGCCGCCGCGACGCGATCTATCCCGCGACCGTGGTCGGCAAGCCGCGTCAGGAGGATTTCTACATCGGCGACTATCTGCAGGCGCTGCTGTCGCCGCTCTTCCCCGTCGTCATGCCCGCCGTGGTCGACCTGTGGTCATACGGTGAGACCGGTTATCACTCCCTATCGGCCGCCGTCGTGCGCCAGCGCTACAAGCGCGAGGCAATGGCGTCGGCGTTCCGCATCCTGGGCGAAGGGCAGCTCTCGCTCACCAAATTCCTGCTGGCTCTCGATCGGCCCTGCGACCTGAAGGATTTCCGGACGGTGCTGACCGAGGTGCTGCGGCGCGCAGATTTCCGCACCGACTTGTTCGTCTTCGCAAATCTCGCGATGGACAGCCTCGACTACGCCGGCCCCCGCGTCAATGAAGGAAGCAAGGCGGTGCTACTTGGTGTCGGTGAGCCGGTGCGCGAGCTGCCGCGGGAATTCCAAGGCGCGCTGCCGACCGGCATCAGGGAAGCTCGCGTGTTTGCCCCGGGATGCCTCGTGTTGACGGCGACCCCATTTCCGTCAGACCTGGCGCCCGGGACCCAGGCCACCGACGTGACGCCGTGGCTGGAACACCCATCCCTCGCGCCCTGGCCCCTCGTTGTCCTGACCGACGACGCCCAGCGCGCCACCCGAAGCGTCTTCAATTTCCTTTGGATGACCTTCACCCGCTTTGAGCCCGCAGCCGACTTGCACGCTCGAAGGGTTTCCCTTGCACGCCATCACCCGGTCTTCGAATCACCGATCGCCATCGACGCCCGTATGAAACCTTGGTATCCAGAAGAGTTATTCCCTGACCGAGAGACGGTCGATATTGTGCGAAATCGGTGGAAGGAATACTTTCCGAAAGACCAAGTACCGATGGGTGACTCAGACCGCGCCCACCTAGATTAGATCAGCCCAAAAAAAGGGCCCCTCGTAGAGGGGCCCTCTTGGAATTGGTTGTCTATTTTCAACTAGCAGGTCCCACGCGCCCTGCAGCCACCCCAAATGGCCTCATCGGGGCTAACCGAAGGCGTGGTCGGGGTGGCGACCGGGGCGGTCCTGATGCCCAGGAGCTGCATTACACGCTCCAGGAGGCCGATCGCGGCGGCCGGGGGCATGGCGGTGTGCGTCGGGACCGAGAACCGGGGGGTGGCCGCTGAGGCGGGGGTGGCGGTCATCGCCATCGCGCTGAGAACCACCACAAGTGCCATCACTGCGCTGATCTTCTTCATCGTATCCTCCCGAGGCGACTTGTTGATCGTCCTCATTGCTTGGGCGGTGACTAGCAAGTACCCCTAAGGCTGCAGCCCCAAATGGCACCATCCGTCGTCGGCGCCCCAGGGGTGGTCGGACTGGCCACAGGAGTCGTGGGCGCCGTGCGAATGCCGAGGAGCAGCATCACGCGCTCCAGGAGGCCCATCGCGGCCGCGGGGGGCGCGGCCACGTGGGTCGGGGTGGAGAACTGAGGGGTCGCCGCTGAGGCGGGGGTGGCGGTCATCGCCATCGCGCTGAGAACCACCACAAGTGCCATCACTGCGCTGATCTTCTTCATCGTATCCTCCCGAGGCGACTTGTTGATCGTCCTCATCTGCCACCCCTAGGAGCAACCCCGATACCAACTCCGTAACAGCTGGTACGGTTGTATCACAACAATATGAATGTAAATGACTTATGGTTGTACTTGCGGAGCGGTACGGAGTGCAAGCTGGCGACTCTGAGTCTTGAGATGAGACTGCAGTTGGATGGTGCTATTACATAACAAACTGATAAAAGGCGACTTAAGCGACAGGATCGTGATACTAGTCTGAGAGTCTCGTCGAAATCGTTGCAAGTCGCTTGATTTCCAATCGCTTAGAGGTCTATCAGGAAGAACGGCTTGGTGAGACTGTCGGGCGGTGCCCGACAGAGGACCTGCCTAGCTCTCCGTGGCCCTGGGAGGCTTCGAAACCCCTCCCAGAGCGGTCAGGCCGTGGTCCTTCATCTTCCGGAAGAGGGTCGCCCGGCTCACCTGGAGGATGCGGGCGGCCTCGTCGCGGCTACCGGAGGCCTCGCTGAGCGCCCTCTTGATCTCCGCGCGGCTCAATTCAACGGACCGCGGCCTCATGCGTGGCTCCCCGGGCTCGCGGGCCGCGCGCGGAACCGACCCGCCGCCTCCAGATTGCAGATTTGTACTCGGGCCGGCTCCCATCGAGGCCGAGCCTCCCGTCAGCGACGACGAGTCCATCAGCTCGAGGTCGCGGCGGGCGGCCTCGGCGCTGATGACGCCGTCCTCGGCGTAGAGGGCCAGGCGGTAGATGGTGTTCTCCAGCTCTCGGACGTTGCCGCGCCAGTCCAGGCGCGCGAGATGGTGCAGCAGGGCGGGCTCGGCCTTGAGGCGAGTGCCGCCATTCTCCCGGGCCAGGCGGCCGAGGAAGTGGTCCACGAGCAGGGGAATGTCGTCGCGGCGGTCACGCAGGGCCGGCAGCGCCACCGGCACGCCGCGCAGGCGGTAGTACAGGTCCTCGCGGAACTTCTTCTCGCGGATCAGCTCCTCGAGCGGCCGGTTGGTGGCCGAGACGACCCGCACGTTGACCCGCTTCACCTGCTCCGATCCGACCGGGCGGATCTCGCCGTTCTGCAGGACGCGCAGCAGCTTGCTCTGCATCGCCAGGCTCATGTCGCCGACTTCGTCGAGGAACAGCGTGCCGCCGTCGGCCTGCTCGAACAGGCCGCGGTGGCTGGTGTCGGCGCCGGTGAAGGCGCCGCGCACGTGCCCGAAGAGCTGGCTTTCGAGCAGCGTGTCGCCGAAGGCGGCGCAGTTCTCGGTCTGGAACGAGCGGTCGCGGCGCGGGCTGTTCTGGTGGATGGCGCGCGCCACCAGCTCTTTGCCGGTGCCGCTCTCGCCCAGGATCAGCACCGGCAGGTTGCTCGGCGCCACCCGCGCCAGGATCTCGATGAGGTCGTGCATGCGCCGGCTGCGGCCGACGAGGCTCTCGAAGCCGTAGCGCTCGCGCACCTGCTGCTTGAGACTCTCGTTTTCCTTGCGCACTCCCTCGAACAGGCGAGCGTTCTCGACCGCGACCGCCGCCTGCGCGGCGAACGACTCGAGGAAGCGCAGGTCCTCGCGGTCGAAGACGACCCCGGGGGCGCGCGTGTCCACATACACCGTGCCGATGGTCCGGCCGCGCAGCGACAGCGGCACGCACATGAGCGAGCGGATGTGCAGGCGCGCCACGCTCCGGTACTCGCGGAAGCGGTTGTCCTGGAGCGCGTCATGCGACAGGATCGGCCGTCCGCGCCCCGCCTCGCGCAGGATGGTGCGGCTGTACTCGGTCGCATCCTTGATGGTCTGGCGCTCGACGTTGCGCGCCACGACCGGTTCCATCTCCTCGCCCTGCTCGCCGAACAGGAAGATGACGCCGCGCTCGGCCCGCACGTTCTCGATGGCGAGGTCCATCACGCGGTTGAGGAGCTTCTCCGGGTCGCGGATGGTGTTGATGACCTGGGTGATCTCGAACAAGGTCGCGAGGGTGCGCTCGGCCGTGCGCGAGGAGATCGGCGATTCGTCCTCCGCCGCCGGGTAGCGGACCTCGGGACGGCGGGATGAGGCCTCGGTGCCGGCGGGGCTCGAGGGGGACGGCGCCTCCGCCACGGCAGGAGAGGGTGGAGACGGGACGTCCGTGTCCCCCGGTGCGGGCGCGCGGCGCGGCGCGATCTTGTCCGCCTGGCGAAGAAGGTTCTCCCGGTCCGGCTGCTTCAGGTAGTCGTCTTTCATGGCCGCATCCTCGATCTCCCCGGCGGCCGTGCGTATGACGGTCGCCGCCTCCTGCCAGGCCCGGCGGGCCTGATCCTCCGTTCCGGTCGTTTCCAATGCCCGGGCCAGCGCGGCGCGCGCCCGCCATTCGAGCTCGGACGCGCCTGCATCGGCCGCAGTCCTGATGATCGATCGCAGCCGCGTGGCGGCGGACGCGGGCTGCCCGGTGTCGAGATCGAGAGTTGCGAGAAGCAACCCTCGTTCCAACCGATCCGCGAACCGCAGCGCCGTATCGTCGATTCGTTCGATCGCGGCGCGTGACGGCGACGATCCGCCTCCGCGGCGCGCCGCGAGCGCCTGGACCCGAAGCGCCAGGAATTGCCCACGGTCGTGGTCCAGCCTGCGCGCGATCGCGAGCGCACGCGTCGCATTCGAGGCGGCTTCCTTCGGGCCGCCTGCTCGTGGATCCATTGCGTTGGTCGCCGTGCCCGCGGCGAGACTCCCTTCCGCGAGCGCGATGAGGAGGTACATCTCCTGGATGGGCTCGTGCCGACGACGCGCCTCCGCGAGACCCTCCTGGAAATGCCGCATCGCTTCGGACACGCGGCCAAGGCCGAGGGCCAGCCGTCCGTCCAGCTCGTGCGCCTCGGAGTCATCCGGGGGCGCCCCCTGCAGCTCGAGCGACTTGCGTGCTTCGCGGGAGGCCTGCGCAGCGAGGTCATAGCGGCCGCGCAACACCTGCACCGACTGCAGCGTGCGGGCCGTCTGACCGGCCACCTCGAGCGCGGTGTGCTCGCGCGCCCAGGCGCGCGCGGACTCGAGATTGTCCACCGCCCCGGTGAGATCCCCGAGATCGAGGCGCGCCAGCGCGATGTTGCCGAGGCCGCGGTAGTGGATCATCGTGGCGCCGAGTCGCCGGCCCGCCTCGAACACCTCGTCGTAGAGCGCGATCGTTCCCGCCGTGTCGCCGATGACCAGGCGCGTCAGCGCCGCGTTGTTCAGGATCCACAGGTGCATCCGGTCGTCCCCGGAGGCCCGGGCCAGGGGCACGGCCTCTTCGTACACCGAGACGGCTTCGGAGGGACGTCCGTTGCGGGCGAGCAGGATGCCCAGGTAGCCGAGCGTCGCGGGAAGCTCGTGGGGATCGAACGGAGTCCTCGCCATCGCGATGGCGCGCCGGCCGATGCGCTCGGCCGCCGCCGTCTTCCCGAGGAAGCCGAGACAGAACGACTCGTAGCGCAGCGCGCAGATCTCAGCGGTTCGCGATCCGGCACGCTGCGCCTCGCTTCGGAGCTGCCGGGCGATCTGGAGCCCGCCCCGGTAGTCCCCCAGGTTACTGGCGACCGCCTCGACCAGCGACCCGGTCGTCTCGAGGCGCGCCGCGCGATCCGACAGGGGGATGAACTCGAGCGCGCGGCGCAGGTGGCCGGCCTCGCCGGCGGTGTCGAACACGGCGGAGGCCCGGCCGGCCGCGGCCAGGAGGTAACGCGCGGCGCTTTCCCGCTCGCCCGCTTCGGCGGCGTGGTACGCCAGGTCCTCGACGCGCGCGGCCGCGGCGCCCGGCTCGACCGCCTCGATCGCCTGCAGCGCGGCCCGGTGCAGTGCCCGCCTCCGGGCCGCCGGCAGTCGCCGCGCCAGCGCCTGGCGCACGCTGCTCTGCGCGATCGACGCCTGCATCGAGGCGTCCTCGCCCCACGTGATCGACACCAGGCCGAGGCGGGCCAGCGCTTCGATCTCCAGCCGCGGGTCGGCTTTGCTGCGGCGGCCGGCCGCGAGCTCGAAGGCGCGCGTCAAGGTCGCCAGGGGAGTGGGCTTGCCGAAGATCGCCAGCAGGCGGGCGAGCTCGGCCTGGGTCTTCGGCAGGGTATCGAACCGCCGCAGGACGCGATCGGCGATCGACTCCGGGAGCGGCAAATCCTGGTACGCCCTTTCCGACAAAGACCAGGCATCGCCGCGATGCGTCAGGAATCCCGCTTCGAACAGCGACTTGAGGATTTCCTCCCCGTGGAACGGCTGGTTCAGCTTGAGAGCGTGCAGTCGCTCGGCCAGCCGCGCCGGCGGCTTCTCGAAGGGCAGCATCGCCTCGAGCACCCGCTCGATGCGGGCGACCTCCATCGGAGCGAGATCGATGCGGCTGACGCCGGGCCGGCCGGCGAGCGCGCTCCACCGCGCCGCGAGGCGGGAGGCGTCGTCGCGCAGCGTCAGCACGATGAGCCAGGGTGAGGCGGTTTCGCGCACCGCCAGGTGTTCCAGCAGGTCGAGCGCAGCCGGAGAGGCCCAGTGCAGATCTTCGAGGAAGAGCACGCCGGGCTTGCCGTCGGCCAGCGCGTCCAGCGCCCTGGCCAGGGAGGCGACGATCTCGGTCCGCTCCAGACGAACGCCGCGTTGTCCGGACGCAGGTCCGAGCGCCTGCTCGAGGGCCGGCTCGAGCGCAACCGGGAGACGTCCGGCGGTGCGGCCGGCGGCGAGCACCTGGTCGAACGGCTGCAGTGCGTGTCCGCCGAACTCGTCGGCGCGGCCCGAAAGCGTTCGGCCCGAAGCGAGCTGCAGCCGCTGGCGCGCCTCCTCGACGAGCCGGGACTTTCCGGATCCTGCTGTCCCGCCGACCATGACGATGCGGCCCGGCGCTCGCCCGCCGGCCTCGGGCGCTGTTGCGGCTTGCGTGGCCACGCCGGGCGCACGTGCGGCGCCCAAGTGGGCGGCAATGGCCGCATCGAGCCGGGCGACCTCGTCGTCCCTGCCGGTCAGGGCCGCGCTGCGCAGGCGGCCGGCGAAGGTTTCCGCCGTGTCGCGTGGATGCGGCTCCCGCGATCCCGCATGCAGGGCCGCGAGCGCCTCCTCGGCGGAGGCGAAGCGGTTCTTCGGGTCGCGCTCGAGCAGGCGCAGCACCAGCCGCTCCCAGCGCTCCGGGATCGAGGTTTCGAGCGCGCGCGGCGGGGCGGCTCCGCCATGGAGAATGGCGGTCACCAGCGCGCCTGCGCTCTTGCCCTCGAACGGCGTGCGGCCCGTGAGCGACTCGTACAGGACCGCCCCGAGCGCGTAGAGGTCGCTGCGCCGGTCGGGGGTCGCGGCCTGGAGCCGCTCGGGCGCGAGATAGTGCAGCGTGCCGCTCGGGGCCGCGGGGCCCTCGGCGCTGAGGCGGCGCGCCAGGCCGAAATCGACCAGCCGCACCCGCAGCGGGGGACTGATCAGGATGTTCTGCGGCTTGAGATCGTTGTGCAGCCAGCCCTCGGCGTGGATGGCGTCGAGGGCGCGCAGCGCCTGCGTCGCGATCGATTCGAAATCGGCGCGGCGGGTGGCGCGCGGCAGCGCGGCGAGCGACGGACCATCCACCAGCTCCTGGGTCAGGAACGGCGCGCCGTCGATGAACGAAGTGGCTTCGGCGCTCGACTTGCCGTCGGCGAACGACTTGCCGCCCTCCACCTGGCCGAAATCGAAGACCTCGACGAGGTTCGGATGGCGCAGGCGCGCCAGCGAACGGAACTCGTCGCGGAAATGCTCCAGCGCGTCACCCTCGAGCGCCGCGGCGCGCAGGATTTTCAGCGCCACGGGCCGACCGGACTGGTGCCGATCGTGGGCGAGGTAGACTTCGCCCATTCCGCCCTCGCCCAGTCGGCGCACGATCTCCCACCGCCCGTTCAGCAGCAACTCGAAGCCCATCAGAAATTTGCCTGGAAACTACACCCGTTCGGGGGGTGCCGCAAGGGGCAGAAGGGGCGACGTTTTCCTGACGCTCGACCGCACAGCCGCGGCGGGTGCTCACAAACGAGGCGGCAGCCGGGTGACTAGTTGACCGGGGTGTCGATGCGGTGCGGGTAGGGGCGCCAGGGACCGGAGGACGGCCCGGGGGCGATGCGCCCTTGGGGGGCGAGCGCCCGGCGGGTCCGCACCACGGTCAAGAGCGCATCGTACGAGCGCCCGTCCTGCGGGAAGGTGGCGGCGCAGACGCTCGCTTCGACCACGACGCTGCGACCGCGCTCGAGCGCGAATTTATGCCGGGCGATGGCTGATTCGATGCGCGCCGCGAGCGCCCGGACGCTTTCGGCTGCGAGCCCGGGGACGATGACGAGGAAGACGCCGCCGGCGTCCCGGACCAGCTTGTCGTCGGGTCGTAGCTGGCTGCGGACGGCGCGCGCCACGCCGCGCAGGATACGGTCGGTGGCGGCGTGTCCGAAGCGCTCTTCGAACGCATCGAAGCCTTCGATGCGCAGGTCGAGGAGGGCCAGCGGCGCTTTGCGACGCTCGGCCGTGCGGATTTCCTGTTCGAAGCTGACGAACAGGAGCCGGCTTTCGGTCGAGCCGTCCGGCGCGACCTCGGGGGCCGCAGAAGCGCCGCCGGCGGCAGGGCCGTCCGCCGGGCGGCCGATGGAGGAATAGCCGGCGACCGGATTGCCGAAACCGGCGGACGGCCGGAACAGCAGACGCAGCCGCTCGACCAACGCGCGTGGCGGGCGGGGAGCGTCAGGATGCGCCGCTTGGCGATCCAGGCGGCGGCGCAGGGCTTCGAGTTCATCGGGAGAGCCGCCCAGCCGCTCCAGGAGATCCACCGCCAGCTCGCGGGTCGCCTCCGGCGCGCCCTGTCCGTTTTCTGCATCCGGTCCGGCGGCGACCAGCCCTTCGACCAGCCGGGCGAAGCGGTCCATGTCGAGCGAGGGGACCATGCTGGCGGTCGCGCGCCGGTCATCCGGCGCCCTTCCATCCATCGAGCCCGGACGAGTCGACGCGCGCCCGAGGCGGCGAAGCGCCGAGGCGGACATCCAGACGACGAGCGTCGAGCAGGCCAGGATTCCCGAAATCAGGACGATGGATGACAGCTGGTCCGGGATCATGGGCATGGACTGGGGCGCTCCGCAGCCGGAAAGATCGGTCGAAGCCGCCGGGGCGTCCATATCATTCTTGTAATAGGCCGCTTTTCAGCCCCCGCCCTGCCCCACCTGTGGGTCTTGCCAATCGCAGGCATGCCCCCTAGCATCGTCGGTCTGACCTTCCGGAGCGTTCGAGCCAGGTGAGCCAGCGTGGAAAAGGGGCCCCGCCGCCGAAGCGGACAGGGCGGTCGGCCGTCCCGGCATGGCTTCCGGCTGCGGCCGCGCTCGCCGCTCTGGCCGCGCTCGTGCTCATCTTCGGTTTCGAGCAGGTCGCGCCTGGCGAGCGGGCCTTCCGCCTGAGCGGCGGGCAGGCCGTCCCCCTCGCCCCCGGCACTCACTTTCACCTGCCGTTCTCGGGCCGGACAATCCGACTCGGCTCGGGGCCACTCGTCGTACGCGGCGAAGTGCCGCTGCATTCCAGCGAAGGAGCGTCGTTGGCCGCGACCTATGAGGTGAGCGCCGGCGTTCCCGATGCGGCGGCGGGGCGCGTGCTGGGGTCGGTCCGATCGGCCGCGGAGCTTGAAGAGAAAATCCGCGGCGCGGCCGTCTCGGCGGTCGAATCCTGGGCCCGCGGTCTCTCCGGGGAAGCGATCGCGCTGGGCGAAGGGCGGTCGAACGCCGAGGAGTCGATCCGCAAAAGTCTTCAGGCTGACGGGTTCGACCCGGTGTCTGTGCGCCTCGGCAACGGCGGCGGCTCGACCGAGCTGCAGGCGAAGCTCTCGGCCGAGGCCGTCCGCCGGCGCACCGTGCAGACAGGGCTCAAGGTTGCCATCCTCGGGCTCGACGGCGCCGACTGGGAAATCCTCGACCCGCTCATCAAGGCGGGTCGCATGCCGAATCTCGCCGCGCTCAAGGCGCGCGCGGCGTATGGGCCGATGAAGTCGATGGACCCGATGCTCTCGCCCATCCTCTGGACCACGGCCGCGACCGGCAAGCCGCCGGACCAGCACGGGGTCATCGACTTCCTCGTGCGCGATGCCGCGACGGGCAAACCGACGCCGGTCTCGAGCCGGGCCCGGAAGGTGAAAGCGCTCTGGAACATCCTCGGCGACGTCGGCCGCACCGTCGATTTCATCGGCTGGTGGGCGACCTGGCCGGCGGAGGAGATCGAGGGAACGATGGTCTCCGACCGCGTCGCCTACAGCACTTTTTCCTTCGCGCCCGAGCTCAAGGATGCTGGCGGCGCCACCTGGCCGCCCGACTACTTCGAGAAGCTGCGCCCCCGGCTGGTGAAGGCGGACGACATCCCGGACCGCGACCTGCGCCGCTTCGCCGACGCGACGCCGGACGAGTTCCGGCGGCTCGCAGGCATCGTCGCCGGCGCGCGCTCGTATCAAGCCGCGGCTCTCGACCTGCTCGCGCACGGCCAGCGCGATCTCTTCTCCATTTACTACCAGGGCATCGACGAGGTCGGGCACCGCTACCAGCACTTCATGCCGCCGAAGATGGGGATGGTCTCGGCGGAGGACTTCCAGCGCTACCGCGGCACGGTCGAGGCCTACTACGCCTACCAGGACGAGCTGATCGGCCAGGTGCTGAGCCGACTGGACAAGCGCACCGTCGTCATCGTGATGTCGGACCACGGCTTCCGCAACGGCACCGGACGCCCGGCCAACGAGCCGCCCTACGTCGAAGGAAAGCCGGGGCTCTGGCACCGGCGCTACGGCATCTTCCTGATGGCGGGGCCGGAGGTGAGGCCGGGCGCGCTCGACACGACGTCGCTCCTCGACATCGCTCCCACCGCCCTCTACCTGCTGGGACTTCCGAAAGGCGAGGACATGCCGGGACGCGTCGTCGAGGAGGCGATTGCGCCGCAGTTCCTCGCCCGCTTCCCGCGCCAGACGATTCCGACCTACGAGCCTGTCGGCCACCCGCTGCAGACGGGCACTCTCGTGGCGGGGGGCGCGGCCCAGGGCGAGGTCGAGAAAGAGATGATGGAGAAACTCCGCTCCCTCGGTTACATCTCGGGCGGGGAAGAGGGGGGAGCGACGGGAGCGCCCCCGGGCGCGGGCTCCGGCGGCGGGGCTCCTGCGGGCGCCGGGGCGGGCGCCATGGCGGGCGGCGGCGCAGGCGCCGGCTCGCCCGGAGCAACGACGCTCGGCGGCGAGGCGCTGATCACGGCGCACGTGAACGAAGCGACGCTGCGGCTCAAGGCCAAGGACTACGCCCGCGCCGAGGCGTCGGTTTTCGAGGCGCTCAAGCTGTCGCCCGACTTCGTCCCGGCGCTCCTGCTCAAGGCGCAGATCGCGCGGGAGAAGAAGGACTACTCGACCGCCATCGCCGCGGCGAAGCGCGTGCTCGAGATCGACGCGGCGGGTGAGCGGCTGACCTACACGCAGATCGCGCGGCTCTATGGCGAGGCGGGGCGCATGGATGAGGGGCTGCAGTTCCTGCGGGGCCAGGTCGCCGCCCACCCCGATTTCGCGGAGGCGCGGGCGGCGCTCGGGGCGCTGCTCCTCAAGTCGGGCGACAAGGTTGCGGCCGAGCGCGAGCTGCTTGCGTCACTGCAGCTCGACCCGAGCCTGGGCGATCCGCTCACCGAGCTGCATACGCTCTACCAGAACACGGCCAAGATCCCGACCCTCGAAGGCATCGTCCGCAAGGGCCTGGCGCTCAACGAGCAGTCGGTCGTGCATCACAACTGGATGGGACTCATCCTCGAGTGGAACCGGGATCTCCCCGGCGCCGAGCGGGAGTTCCGCCGCGCCATGGAGCTCGACCCCGATTACGCCGCGACGATGGCGAACCTGGGGGCGATGTACGGGCGGTCCAACCGGCTCGAGGAGGCGGTGGCGATCCTCAAGAAGGCCGTCGCCAAGGACGACTCCAACCTCGAGGCCTGGGTGAACCTCGGCGCCGCGCAGGGAAGACTGCAGCATCCGAAAGAAGCAATTGCCGCCCTCGAGACCGCGCGCAGCAAGGGGTATAAGACGACGACGCTCTACAACGCCCTGGCGCTTTCCTACCTGCAGGATGGCCAGAAGGCGAAGGGGGTCGAGTATCTCAAAGAATCACTCGTTATCGACCCGCAGCAGAAAGAGGCGCGGCAACTGCTGGCAGAAGTGACGAAGTCGGCATCGTGACCGCGGCGTAGCTTCCCGCCGGGCGCATGGCGCGCAGGTGGTCTCCCAGCCGATCGAGCGCTTCGCGGAACTCCGCTTCGCGCAGCCCCGGGTAACGGCCGGCGCGCGCCTGCGCCACGCTCCAACCCCACGCCGCCGCCTCGAAATAGTGGCGTTCGAAGCCCGCCCCCGCCCGCGACGGCAGCGGCACCGACGTCGAGCCGGCCAGGTGCCGTGCGTGGAAATATTCGTGATCGAGCAGCAGCTGCCTCCAGGCCATGCTCCGGTCGGAGCGCAGGACGCCGGGGTCATAGAGGATGTCGTTGCGGGCACCCTGTCCGGCAAGAGGCGCGCTGGCGCGCGCCATGGCATCGGACGCGCCCGGCCGGACGAGCACCATGTACACCGAGGCGCGCGCCCCTTCCCCCTCCGGGAGTGGACGGATCGACGCGATGAACAGCCGGTAGTCCGGGTGCAACGAGGCCAGCAGGCTCTCCGCCGGGTCGGTGCTGGCAACCGGCACGGAGCTCTCGGCGCAGACTTGGCCGTCGATCCGGACGGTGGAGTCGGCCTGAACGGTGTCCTCGGCGCGCACCGCGGGGGCCAGGATCGCCGCGACGACGCCGGCCGCGCACAGGCGTAGAAGCCTTGACTGGCGCGGCTTTCCTGCGGTCGGCATGGGCGTTCAGGTACGCCGAAAGCACGCTCCGCTCAAGGGAGAATCGTTCCGGAGCGCTGGAAAGATCCATGGCCGGACGAGTGCCGTGCTATAGTCGCTTCGTGGCGAAGCGCCTAGCGAGAAGCGGCGGAGCGTATAGCACGAACGAGCGCATCGCTCGCCGAGTCTACCGGGCGCTCAAGACCCCCGCCGACACCGACCGCACCACCGACCCGATCCTCGGCTTCCACTTCCGCGGGCGTGACGACTACATCATGCTGCGTTGCAACAAGGAGCCGGAGATCAGCATCAAGGGGAAAGGGCAGACGGCGGGCGAGGTGAAGTTCTTCGCCTACTCCGACTACAAGGACCACAGCTCGCACGACGTGCTCTTCAAGCTGCGCGACGAGATCACCCAGGTCGAGCTGTACGCGCGCGGGGCCATCGAGAAGATGACCTGGAATTCCTGGGACGTTTTCAGCGAGTGGCTCGACGGCCTGAGCGAGGAAGGGGTGCAGATCTCGCTGAAACTGCCGAGCCTCGTCTATGCCGCCGTCCGCCACCAGCCGCCCTCGATGCAGAACTTCATCGTCGAGGCGATCAAGCTGGCCCTGAAGCGAAACCCCGAGTCGTAGCGTCCTTTCCGCCCGCGCCGACGCAGGGCGAGGGGGGCGCTAAATGACCTTCTTCGCCTTCATGTCGTAGATGAGCTGGTTGATGTACGGGCGGATCGAATCCGTCGGGTTGTCGTCCGGGTACCCCTCGCTCAGGCCCGTCCAGACCATCTTCTCGGTCGCCAGATCGTAGAGGTTCGACTCGACGCTCACGACGGTGTGAAGCGTCGTGTACCCGGGGCTCGACATCGTCGTGTAGCCGACCGACATGTACGAGCCCCAGCCGCCGTAGTAGCCCGGGTAGCCGCCGTAGCCGACCCCGACCGTCGTGTAGCTCGGCGGGTGGTACTGCTCCACCTGCTTCCGGTCCACGACACGGGTCACCATGACGTGCGTCACTCCCATCTTCCGCAGCTCCGCGGTCACCGCGTCCTTGTCCACCTGGCTGATGTCGGGGATGAGTTCGCTCCCGGGGATGACCTTGAGGTCCTTGGACTGCAGCGCGGTCACGAAGGTGTTCTCGTACTCCTTCCGCATGATGGGGTTCGTGGACACGCCCACGACGAACACGCTCTTCACCGACCCCGGCACGAAGGCCGGATCGACCTGGGAGCGGACCAGCTTCATCGACTCGGAGCAGGACCCGAGAGCGAGAGGGGAGGCGAGCGCGGCGAGGACGAGCGTGCGTCGCAGGATCGATCGGGGCATGCGGGGCTCCTTCAGAATCCGATTCCGACGCCGGCGCGGATCACCCACGGACTGTCGTAGGGGCGGAACGGGTCGTTGTCGTCGTAGGACAGGTTGTAGAGGGCCGACGCGAAGAAGGCGGCCTTGCCTCCCATCGGCTGGCTGATGCCGCCCCCGACGAAGAGGCTCCCTTGAGTGTTCCGATCGGTGTCGAGCGTCGGCAGCGCGTACTCGTAGTTGAGATACTCGTACTCGAGCTGCCCGAAGAAATTGGGCACGGGAAAATACTGAACGAAGGCCCGGGCCCCGTAGTCGTTGAAGTTGAGCGATTCGGCGTAGCGGTCGTCGTTGGTCCAGCGGTAGATGAGGCTTCCTCCCACCGAGAACTGCTTGTTGAGATGGACCCCGAAAAGAGGTTCGATCGAGACGAAATCGACGTCTCCGAAGCCAACCCCCATGCCCCCTCCGAAGAACATGCGGTCGCGCCAGGATTGGGGGGGAGGGTGGGGCGCGGTGGTCTGCGCCTGGAGGCCATCGCCGAAGCCGGCGCCGAGGAACAAAAGCGTCACGGCTACGTAGAAAGCCTTCGACATGACAAAAACCTCCCTTTCCTTCTCCGTATTCTCACTTTGGACTGGCTTTGCCATTTCCGTGCTGTATCATGCCTGAAGTGATGGAACTACGTACGGTCGTTTCGCTGTCTGCTGTCTCCCTCTGTTCTGCCGTCGTGGTGGCCGCCTTCGCCGCCTCCCCGGTTCAGCCTCCCCCAGAGGTGACCCATCCTCCGGCTGTCGTCGTGCCGGACCTCGGTCCTCTGCCGTTCCCGGTCGCCGACATCCATCCCGGCCTCCGGGGCGTGGCGCGGACCGTTTTCGAGGGGAACCGGCTCGAGGATTTCGAGGTCGAGTTTCTCGGCGTTCTGAAGAACGCCATTGGTCCCCAGCAGGACATGATTCTGGCGCGTCTCCACGGTGAAAAGGTCGAGTTCACCGGGGTCGTGGCCGGCATGAGCGGCAGCCCGGTCTATGTCGACGGGCGCATCGTCGGCGCCATCTCCTACCGCCTCGGCGCCTTCGCCAAGGAGCCGATCGCGGGCATCACCCCGATCGCCGACATGATGCGGGCGGGGACCGCCTCCGTCCGCCCCCGCATCGCCAGCAACGAGGGAGGGATTCTCGGCTGGCTCGAGCGTGGCAGTGCGGATCGCGCCGCCGCCACGGCCCCGGGAGTCGCCGGCAGCGACGCGATTCCGGCGGGTGCCTTCGGCAACTTCGTTCCCATCGCCACACCGCTGGTCTGCGCGGGTTGCGACCCGGGCGTGCTCGACCACTACGCCCCCGCCTTCCAGGCGTTCGGCATGCATCCTTCGTCGGGCGGCGGCGGGGGCTCGGCCCCCGACACCCCGCCCGATCCTTCGCCTCTCAAGCCGGGTGAGGCGATCGGCGCCGAGCTCGCGAGCGGCGACCTGAGCCTGGCCGCCATCGGCACCCTGACCCACGTGGACGGCAACAAGGTCTATGCCTTCGGACATCCGATGGCGGGCCTGGGGCCCATCGACGTGCCCATGACCCGGGCCGATGTCGTCGTGACCCTGGCCTCGACCCTCGGGTCGTTCAAGCTGGCCAACACCACCACCCCGGTCGGCGCCATCACCGAGGACCGCCTGACGGCGATCGTCGGGGAAGTGGGCCGCAAGGCCGCGGTGCTGCCGATGAAGGTGCGCGTCACCTCGGCCGGCGGCGAGCGCGAGTTCAAGTACGACGTGGTGCGCGACCGCACCTGGACGCCGGTGATCGCGGCGATGACCACCGCCAACAGCCTGGTGCGCAGCACCGAGTTCGACGCCGCGGCGACGGTGGCCCTCAAGTCGCGTATCGTCCTCGACGGCCATCCCGAGGTGATCTACGAAGACCTCTACTCCGGGACGAGCCCGTCGCAGCCGGTGCACATCCAGGCGGCCAACGACGTGGGCAGCCTCATCGGCCTCCTGTGCAACAACCCGTTCGAGGAGGCGGTGGTCCGCTCGGCCGAGACCAAGATCGAGATCCTGCCGCCCTCGCAGGTGGCGACCCTGACGTCCGTGCACACCGCGAAAGGCGAGGTGCGGGCGGGCGAGCCGTTCAAGGTCAGCGCCGTCCTCAGCCCGTTCCGCGGGCGTGACCGCATCGTGTCGTTCGACGTCACGCTGCCGGAGGACACGCCGCCCGGCGACGTGCAGATCTTCGTCGGCGGCGGGTCGGCGATGGACAACCTCGACCGGCGCGTCATCGAGCGCCAGGCGTCGCAGGCGAAAGACCTCGACGACCTGCTGCGGCTCGTCGGCCGGCAGCGCAAGAGTCACACGCTGTTCCTGCGCGTTCTGCGGCGGGCCCCGTCCGCCATCGTCCGAAGCGACCTGCTCCCCGAGCTGCCGTTGTCGGTCTTCAGCGTCTTCAACAATCCGCGGCTGAGCGCCGACTCGTCCGTCATGATGGAGGCCCCGATCCTGGAGGTCGGCCGTGACCTCGATCTCGTCGCGACCGGCGGCCGCCGCATCTCCGTCAAGGTGAAATGAACCCTATCCAAGCTTCTCTTCGGCGTGCCGCCCCGGGCGTGCTCGTCGCCCTCGTGGCGTGTGCCCTCGCGGCGCCGGCCGCCGCCGTCACCTCCCGCACCTGGAAACAGCGTGACCGCGCCGACTTCGAGCAGGGGGAGCCCTCCGGGGTGTCGCTCCTCGCCGAGGGGCCGATCCGCCTCGGCGCGCGCCTCGAAACGCTCTTCGAGCCGGACCAGCCCTACATCTGGGCGGTGGCCTCCGGTCCCGGCGGTGTTGTGTACGCCGCCGGCGGCAACGAGGGGGCGGTGTACCGCGTCGAGCCGGGGAAGCCGGCGACGCCCTTCTGCAACGTCGAGGAGCCCGAGGTCCTGGCGCTCGCGGTCGACGCGAACGGCGCCGTCTACGCCGGGTCGTCTCCGGGCGGCCGGGTCTACAAGTTCAACCCCGACGGCAAGCTCGTCTGGCGCACCGACACCCTCGAGCAGTACATCTGGTCGCTGCAGTTCGATCACAAGGGCTCGCTCTACGCCGCGACCGGGACCCAGGGGCGGGTGCTGCTCATCGGCAAGGACGGCTCGAGCCGGGTGCACTTCGACAGCGCCGAGACGCACGTGCGCACGCTGGCGATCGATCGCGACGGGAACCTGCTCGCGGGGACCGACGGCCATGGCCTCATCCTGCGCATCACCCCGGACGGCAAGGGGACGGTCCTCTACGACGCGCCGCTGACCGAAGTCGTGGGGCTGGCGCCGGGGATGGACGGCTCCCTGTACGCCGCCGTGGCGGGTGAAGCGGGCCGGTCCTCGCGCTCTTCGAGCCCGTCGCGCAGTTCGAGCGATTCGTCGGACAGCGGCGCCTCGTCGTCCTCCTCGTCTTCCTCGTCGGGGGACAGCGGCAACAGCGGCTCGCAGTCGGGTGGCGCCGAGCAGCGGCTGAGCGTCAACATGGAGGGGAAGGTCCTGTCGATTTCACCGGACGGCTACGCGCGCGAGGTGTGGTCGAACAGCCAGGAGGCGATCCTGAGCCTGGCACGCCTCGACAACGGCTCGGTGCTCCTCGGTTCGAACAACGAGGGGAAGCTGTACCTCCTCGACACCAAGGGGACGCTGAGCGAGGTGGGACGCACCAGCGCCTCGCAGGTCACGGCGCTCCTGCCGCGTCCGGGCGCGGGGAAATCCGGGTCGGAGATCGTCGTGGCCGGCAGCAATCTCGGCAGCGTAGCGGTCCTCAAGCCGGGCTATCTCTCCACGGGACAGTTCGAGTCGAAGGTGTTCGACGCGCAGTCGTTCGCCACCTGGGGACGCCTCGCCTGGCGCGCCGAGGTGCCGTCGGGCACCTCCGTCGCCTTCCAGACCCGCAGCGGCAACACCGAGGAGCCCGACCGCACCTGGTCCGAGTGGAGCAAGCCGACCTCCGAGCCGGGCGGCGGCCGCGTCGAATCCCCGTCGGCGCGCTTCCTCCAGTGGCGCGCCGTTCTCAACAGCAAGGAGGCGGCGCTGACCCCCGAGCTGCGCGAGGTCGGGGTCGTCTACATGCAGAAGAACCTGCCGCCGGAGTTCCGCAAGATGGAGGTCCTGCCGGTTGGCGTGACGCTGCAGGAGGTCCCGGCGGCGGCCTCGGGCCCGGCCCCCGATGCGAAGGGCGGAACCGACGCCGACACCACCACGCGGCACCGGCTCCGCCCCACGTCGCGGCGCGGCTATGACGCCGGGGCGCGCAGCATCACCTGGCAGGTGATCGATCCGAACGAGGACGACCTGCTCTACGACGTGCAGTATCGGGCGCTCGACGAGAAAGCCTGGAAGACGGTCCGCAAGGGGATCGACGAGGACTTCGTCACCTTCGACGGCTCGGCCCTGCCGGATGGCACCTACCTCGTGCGGGTCGTCGCGAGCGATGCCCTCTCGAATCCGAGCGGGCAGGCGCTGACCGCCGAGAAGATCTCCGCTCCCTTCGACGTGGACAATACGCCGCCGCGCATCGACCGCCTGAAGGCGCAGCTCGACCACGGCACCCTCAAGGTCTCGTTCGAGGCCAACGACGGCTTCAGCGTGGTGCGCGAGGCGCAGTACTCCGTCGACGCCGGCGAATGGATGCCGGCACGGCCCGAGGATGGCTTGAGCGATTCCGCCGCCGAGGCGTTCGAGATCGAGATCCCCACGCCGCCCGCCGGCGAGTGCAGCATCGTCGTGCGCGCCGTCGACTCCGCCGGCAACGTCGGAGCGGGGCGGACCGTCGTCGAGGTGCCCCCGGCGCAGGCGTCCTCCCGCTAAACCCCGAGTCTTTCCGCGCGGGCTATTCGCGCTGCAGCCAGTGGAAGAAGCGCTTCGCCCACGAGGTGACGGGCCGATCGTGCTGGCACGCCTCGACGGGTTCGGCGCCGGCGATGAAGAGCTCGTTGATCGAATCCGGGCAGCGCCAGCCGGCGAGAAGGCCCGTGGTGGGATCGACGTCCTCGCGGATGAGGCCGTCGGGCTCCTCGAACCTGGATTGGGGATCGAGGCCGGCGCCGGCAGCGACGTCGGCCCAGATCGGCAGTGCCAGGGCCGAGCCGCCCAGGCGCAGCGGACGGTTGTTGTCGAAGCCGACCCAGGCGAGCGCCAGAAAGTCGGGGTTGAAGCCGAGGAACCACGCGTCGCGCCCTTCGTCGGTCGTGCCGGTCTTGCCGGCGAGATCCGCCTGGATTCCCCAGGCGCCGATCCCGGCGGCGGTGCCCTGGCGCACCACATCGCGCATCAGGTCGAGCGTCAGGTAGGAGGCCTGCGGCGTCGCGGCGGTCTTGTGCTCCGGCTCCGGCAACAGGCGCTTCTTTCCTTTGCCATCCACGATCGACTCGATGGCCCGCGGCGCGCGGCGCTCGCCTCCGGTGGCGAATGGCGTGAAGGCGGCCGCGATCTCGAGCGGGGTGACCTCGAAGGTCCCGAGGGCGATCGACGGGACCGGCTCGAGCGGGCTTTCGATTCCGCACCGCCGCGCCGCGCGGATCACCTCGGGCAGGCCGATCTGCTCGGCGGCATGGATGGTCGGCACGTTGAGGCTGTGCGTCAGCGCCTGGCGCGCGGTCACCGGGCCGCGGAACTCCTCGTCGAAGTTGTGCGGCGCCCACACGACCCCGGCCACCTCCTCCTCGAAGGGTGAGTCGTCGAGCACCGTGGCGGGAGTGAACGAGGGTTCGCCCTCCTCCTGGGCGCGCTGGAAGCCGGCGAGATAGACGAACGGCTTGAACAGAGAGCCGGGCTGCCGGTGCGCCTGGGCGACGCGGTTGAACTGCGAGCGGCCGTAGTCGCGCCCTCCCACCATCGCCAGCACCGATCCGTCGGACGGACGCAGCGCCACCACCGCCCCCTGCAGGCTGCCTCCGGGAAGGGGACGCAACTGCTTGAAGGTGCGCTCGTCCTTCGCGAGCCGCGTCTCGAGCGCCGCCTCGGCGCGCGCCTGCAGGAGCGGATCGAGCGTCGTGTGCACGATCAGGCCGGCCGATTCCTTGTCGGTGATGCCGAGTCGCTTGAGCTCCTCGGCCACGTAGTCCACGAAGTAAGGCGCCTGGCGCGGGTCGTGCGACGGCTCCGGACGCAGGCGCAACGGCGCCGCGGCAGCGGTCTGGCGCTCGTCCTCGGTGATGAAATCGGCCTCGCGCATCGCCTGCAGGACGAGGTCGCGCCGCTCGCGTGCGGCGTCGGGGTGCCGGTACGGGTGGTAACGGCCGGGGGACTGGATGAGCCCGGCGAGCAGGGCGGATTCGGGCAGGTCGAGGTAGCGCACCTCCTTGCCGAAGTAATGGTGCGCGGCGGCGCCGACGCCGACGATCGCCATCGGTCCGCGCTGCGCCAGGTAGACCTCGTTCAGGTAGCGCCCGAGGATCGCCTGCTTGGTGCGCGCCATCTCGAGGCTGATCGCCGACAGCGTCTCCCAGATCTTCTGGGCCACGGTGCGGTGGTCCTGCGCGTGGTAGAGGTTCTTCGCGAGCTGCTGGGTGATCGTGCTGCCGCCCTGCACGACCTCTCCCTGGCGCATGTTGGCGATGAGGGCCCGCAGGATGCCGAGCGGATCGAAGCCGGGGTGACTCTCGAAGCGCCGGTCCTCGATGGCGATGACGGCGTGCTGCAGCACGGGGGGGATGTCGGCGAGCGGCGTGGGGAGGCGCTCCTCGTGCGCGTCCCCGGACAGGAGGCCGAGCGGCTCGGGCTCGAGACGGAAGTCCTTCACGTCGCGCCCCGTCTCCGCGTTCTCGACGTTGCCGACGCGCGACGACAGCTTCACGCGCACGGTCAGCGGCTCGACCGGACCGTCCGGGCCGTCGAAACGGTTGCGCGCGATTTCGATGGAGTGGAAGCGCAGCGAGTATTCACCGGGCGTCGCCGGGCGCCCCTCCACCTGGCGGTAGCCGAGGCGCTTCAGCCGCTCGACGAGGTCGTCGCGCGACAGGCGCAGGTCTTCGCGAACGGCGAACGAGGTGGAGAGGACCCGCATCGGCGGAGGCGGCGCCTGCAGCGAGAAGCGCCAGTTGGCGTCGATGAAGGCGATGGTCAGGGCGCCGGCCAGCACGACGCCGAAGCCCAGGGGCAGCCAGACGAAGAGCAGGCGGCGCGAGGGTGTTCCGGTCCTGCGTTGGGGGGCTTTGCGGCGAGGTGAGGCCAAGAGTGGCTCCGGCGCGATCCCGCGCGCGCGAGCCTTCAGTCTACCATCCGGATCCGCGCGAGACCGGCCGCGGCGGCCTCCGTGGTCATGGCAGAGGCGGGAAAAAGGGTCGGCCGGGGTGGATTCCTAGAAATCGTCCCCGGGGGGCGGGATGGCCGGGCCGTCCTCGTACGAGGCCTTGAAGATGGTGGAGAGGTCCCCTTCGAGGATGTCGCCGGGGATCGAAGCGCGGTCGAGGATGACCTTGTTGCGGGTCGTCTGCTTGGCGCGGTAGAGCGCCTCGTCGGCGGCGCGCAGGAGGTCGGCCTCGGTGTGCACCGCGGCGTTGGCCGGCACCGACGCGAGGCCGATGCTCACCGTCAAGCGCACCAGGAACTCGCGGTAGCGGTAGACGTGCTCCTCGGCGGCCTTGCGCACGCGCTCGGCGACGACGGCGGCGCGGATGCCGTCGGTGTTCGGCAGGATGATGAGGAACTCCTCGCCGCCGTAGCGGCCGACGATGTCGATCTCGCGCGCGTTGTCGAGCAGGATCTTGGCGAACTCCGCCAGCACCTGGTCGCCGCAGTCGTGCCCGTACTTGTCGTTCACCTGCTTGAAGTGATCGAGGTCGAGCAGCATCGCGGTCAGCGGCGCGTTGTAGCGCCGCGCGCGCTTGAACTCCTCCGACAGGCGGCGCTTGAGGTAGCGGTCGTTGAGGAGGTTGGTGCGGTCGTCGGTGACCGACAGCTTGGTCAGCTTTTCGTTGGCGTCGCGCAGCTGGCGGTTCGCCCGCTCGAGCGACGTGTAGAGGTAGCGCTTCTTGAGCGAGGCGCGCATCACGGCGTCGAGCTCGTCGAAGTGGAACGGCTTGACGATGAAGTCGTCGGCCCCCGTCCGCAGCGCTTCGATCTTGGTCTTCACGTCGCGCTTGACCGTCATGACGACGATGGGCACCGTCGACATGGCGCGGTCGCGCTTCACGGTGCGAATCACCTGGAGCCCTTCCGGCGGCGGGATGAGCAGGTCGAGCAGGACGAGGTCGGGCCGCTGCCCGGCGATCGCCTGCAGCGCCTCGGCCCCGTCCTTCGCCGTCGAGACGTCGTACCCCTCCATCGCGAGCCAGCGCTGGAGCAGATCGACGCTGTCGGAGTCGTCGTCCACCACCAGGATGCGGAAGCGGCGGGTGGGCGGGGCGGGGCGCGCCGCTACGCCGGGGGCTGTCGTGTCCCTGTCGTTCATGGAGAGAGCCGGCGGCACGAGAACTCCGCGCCGCGACGAATCATATACCACCGCACCGCGGGTCGAGCAACGGAAAAGCCCCGTGGGCCAACGGTTTCCCGGCGATCCACGGCCGCACGGGCCACGACCGCTCGCCGGGACCGTCAGCCGGGCGATCGCGATGTCAGCGCGCGGACGGGGCGGCCGGCCAGGATTGCAGAAATGCCCGGTCCCGCGTCCAGGCGCCGTACACCTTGGCGTTGTCGATCGCCTGGATGTTCAAGGACCCCAGGACCGGGACCCAGTCGGGCTTCGGGATGCCGAGGTCGTTCACCGGCATGAGGCTGATGAGGGCGCAATCGTTCTGTCCGACGGCCCAGACGGCGTCGGTCGCGAAGAGATACCCGATGAGGCCGCGCGCCTGCGCCGGGTTCGCCGCCCCCTTGAGCAGCGCAATGACCTCGGGGATCGCCACCGCGCCCATCCCGAGGCGGTCGGGAAACAGGATGGAGACCTTGTCCCCCTGCCGCTTGGAGCAGATGGCCCGGTCGAGATCGATGAGGCCCCAGGCGCGGGTGCCCGCCGCAACCTGCTTCTGCACTTCGGCGTCGTCGTCCACGATCTGGTTCCCCGCGGAGGCGACCTTCTGGAAGAACTCGCGCCCGCGGCTCGAGCCGATCCAGGCGAACAGCGCCGCCGCCTGGAACGCCGCCGTGCCCTCGGTCGGGCGTCGGAGGATGCCCTTGCCGGCCCACGGCCCTTCGACGAGATCCTCGAGACCGGCGGGTGGGTGGTCGCCGATCGATGCGTCGTGGGTGAGGATGACGCGCGGATTGGCGGCGAAGCCGATCCACCTCCAGGCGCGATCGTGGTATTGCGCCGGGATGGGGCGCGCTCCGGCGGGCCGGAACGGAACCAGCAGTCCTGCTTCCTGCAGGTCGAGCGCCGACAGCGGGCTCGCACCCCACAGGAGGTCGGCCTTCCCGGACGAGGCGGCCGCTTTCAGTTGATCGAAGAACGCCGGCCCCGCCTCCTCGCGATACGTTGCCTCGACGGCGATGCTCGTCTGCTCGGTGAACATCTTGAGGATGGGTGCGGCGAGATAACGCGGCGCCTCCACGAAAACCACGACCTTGCCCTCACCGGGAACCTGCACCGCTTCCTCGGCAGGAATCGGCGGGCCGCCGTCGCCGCAGCCCAAAAGCCACAGAAAGATCGGAGGCAGCAGGAGCGCGGGCAGCAGGGCGGCCAGGGTTCGGGCAGGCTCGAGCGTGGCCGGGGTCCGGGAGGGGCTCATGGGGCCGTTGAGGTTAGCCGCAACCCCGGCCGGCTGCAACGGCATCGACCCGATTGGGCACGAGGTTTGCGTCCGCGAACACGCACCGCTGTCGGGGGGGCGTGGCCGGAGAGTTCCGCTAGAATACCCGGGCTATGAGCGCCATCGACCCCGACAAGGAGCCGGCCGCGGCGCGGGGCATGCGGATCGTGGAGTCTCCTCCGGCTGATCCGGCCTCGGAAGACCAGGATCGCCGGCCCATCGAAATCCTGCGTTGCTCCTACCGGCCGCCCGGCGCCGACTTCTACTGCTGGAAGTACGGGGTCTGGTACAACCTGATGGATTGCTGCGCGCGGCACCACGACAACACCTTCGAGGGGTGCGGCGATTGCGGCCAGGGGCGCAACAACCTCAAGGCGAACCTCGCGCGTTATCGCGACGACCTGAAGCGTCGCACCCAGTTCGGACCGAGAACCGCCTAGAACCTTGCTCGATCTCATCCTCGCCGATGCCGAGGTGATCGACGGAAGCGGGCGCCCGCGCGCCCGCCTCGACGTCGGGATCGAGGGCGGGACGATCGCCGCCGTCGCCCCGCGCATCGATGCTGCCGACGCGCGGCGCATCGAGCTGCGCGGCCTGGTGCTGGCCCCCGGCCTCATCGACCTGCATTCGCATCACGACCTCGTCTTCGCCCTGCCGGAAGCGCGGCAGCGGGCTCTCCTCGAAGGACGGCTGCGCCAGGGCATCACGACGGAGGTGGTCGGCAACTGCGGCATGGGTGTCGCCCCGCTCGTGCCGCCGCATGCCGCCGAGGTCCGGAAGGTGTGCGGGGTCTTCGCCCCCGACGGCGTCGAGTGGTCCTGGCGCACCCTGGCGGAATGGCTCGATCGGATCGAGGCGCAGGGCGTGATCCAGAACGTGGCGACACTGGCGGCGCACGGGCCGGCCCGCGCCGCGGTGATGGGCGGACGTGCCGGGCCGCCGACCCGCGACGAGCAGGCGGCCATCGAGCGTCACCTGCGCGAGGCGGTGGAGGCGGGGGCCTTCGGCGTCTCCTTCGGCCTCATCTATCCGCCCGGGCAGTTCGCCGACACGGACGAAGTCTCGGGCTGCGCCGGCGCCGCCGCGGCCGCCGGAGGCTTCGCCGCGTTCCACCAGCGGGGGAGCAGCCACGCCACGCTTCTGCCGGCGGTCCGCGAGCTCCTCGAAGTGGGTCGCCGCAGCGGCGCCGCCGTGCACCACTCGCACGTCGAGACGGTCGGGCCGCGCGCCTGGCCCGGGACGCGCGACGTCCTGGGTCTGCACGACGAGGCGGCGCGGCGCGGACGGCCGGTGAGCGGCGACGTCATCCCCTACACGGCGGTCTGCACGACGCTCCTGGCGCTGCTGCCGCCCTGGGCGCTCGACGGGGGTGTCGTGGCGCTTCTCGATCGGCTGCGCGATGGCGCGCAGCGCCGCCGCATGCGCGAGGAGGTCGAGGAGCGTGACGCCGTCTGGCCGCCGTGGGAGGATCCGTCGCGCTTCACCATGAACATCGCGAGGGAGTGCGGCTGGGAGCGTATCCGTCTCGCGCACGTGGACGGAACGGCGAACAAGCGCCTCGAAGGGCGGTCGATCGCGGCGATCGCGCAGGCCCGGGACGTGACGCCGTTCGACGCTCTCGCCGACCTGCTGCTCGAGGAGCAGGGCGTTGCGACCCAGTTGCTCTTCGGCATCTCCGGCGACGACGAAGGAGACGACGACCTGCTGCCGTTCCTCGAAGCGCCGCACCTGGCGTTCGTCAGCGACGCCTGGGAGATCGGCAAGGGGGCGCCGCACCCGGGGGCCTACGGCGCCTTCCCGCGCGTCCTCGGCCATTACGTGCGCGAGCGCCGGGTCCTCGATCTCGAAGAGGCGGTGCGGCGGATGACCTCGCTTCCGGCGGCCCGCCTGGGCCTCAAGGATCGCGGCGTCGTGCAGGCCGGGGCGCGGGCCGATCTCGTCGCGTTCGATCCCGCGCGCGTCGGCGCCGCCTCGGACTATGGCTCTCCACGGCGGATGGCCACAGGCATCGAGCACGTCTTCGTCAACGGCCGCGCCCAGGTCGAAGGAGGCGTCTATCGGCCGGAGGCGGTGGGACAGGTCCTGAGGCGCGCCGCATGAGCGGGACGAGCGGCATGAACGTGGCGCGGGGCAGGACGCTGGCGCGGCTGCTCGCCGCGCTCTTCCTGGTCGCGGCCTGCTCCAGTGGCGCGAGCCCGCGCGACGCCG
>DASYQE010000366.1:0-9216 GCA_036005805.1 Candidatus Polarisedimenticolia bacterium
GCCATCTCGATCTCGCTGGGGCTCTCGGTCGTCCTCGGGGTGCTCTACGGGCTCTACCCGGCGATGAAGGCGTCGCGCCTGCAGCCGGTCGAGGCGCTCCGCACCGCCCTCTAGAGTCCACGAACCGCGCTGTTGCTCCCCCGCCGCGCGCCGGGATATAAGACGCCCCTGATGCGCGGCGCCCTCGTCCCGATGCTCCTCGCGGCGCTCGCGCTTTCCGCGACGCACCCGGTCGCCGCGCAGGACGCCGCAACCCTCCGGCCGCTGCTGTGGGGCACGGACGCCGAGGGCGGCGCTCCCTACATCTTCAAGGACCCGAAGGATCCGACGCACAACATCGGGTTCGAGGTGGAGATCGTCGCGGAGATCGAAAAGGAGATCGGCCAGCCGATCGTCGTGCAGCAGTACGCCTTCTCCAGCCTGATCCTCGGCCTGCAGCGCGGCGACTTCGACTTCGGCATGAACGGCCTCGAGGTCACGCCCGACCGGGCCGAGAAGGTCCTGTTCAGCATCCCCTACTACGTCTTCCGCGAGCAGCTCGTGGTGCGCAAAGGCGAAACGCGCCTGCGCGACCTCGACGGGTGCCTGAAGATCGACTGCACCGTCGGCACGCTGGAGGACACCGCCGCCGACCGGCTCCTGCACGACCGCGGCATCCGGGCGACGATGTACGACGGCGTCGTCGAGCCGTACCGCGATCTCGCTCTCGGCCGCGTCGACGCGGTGCTGCTCGACCTGCCGATCGCCATTTATTACGCGAAGCCGAACCCCGACCTCGAGTTCGCCGGACAGCCCGTGGCGCGCGGCACGTACGCCATCATGTTCCAGAAGGGAAACGAAGCGCTGAAACAGCGCGTCGACGCGGCGCTCGACGCGATGATCCGCGACGGACGCCTGCGCGGCATCCTCGAGCGCTGGAACCTCTGGGACGACGAGCAGGCGGCGCTCGGCCAGGTCGGCAGCGGCGACATCCTCTCCGCCTCGCGCAAAGCGTGGACCTTCGACCGCTACTTCCCGCTCCTGCTGCGCGGGGCGGTGCTGACCGTCTTCCTGGCCTTCGTGTCGTTCGGGCTGGCGATTCTCCTCGGCCTGCCGATCGCCTGCATGCGCCTCTACGGGCCGGCCCCGATGCGCTGGGCGGCCATCGGCTATGTCGAGTTCTTCCGCGGCATCCCGGTGCTGCTGCTTCTCTACGTCCTCTACTACGGCCTCGCGGACCTGTCGACCGCCAGCGGCTTCGGCAGCGCCTTCCGGCTCGATCCGATCCAGGCGGCCATCATCGGACTCGGCCTGAACTATGCCGCGTACGAGGCGGAGATCTACCGCGCCGGGATCAGCGCCGTGCCGTACGGGCAGTGGGAGGCGGCCGCGTCGCTCGGCATGACCGGCTGGCTCGCCTTCCGGCGCATCATCCTGCCGCAGGCGGTGCGCACCATCCTGCCGCCGATGACCGGCGATTTCGTCGCTCTCTTTAAGGACACCAGCATCGTCTCGACCATCGCGGTGGTCGAGCTGTCGAAGCAGTACCAGATCCTGTCCAAGTCGAGCATGAAGTACCTCGAGATCGGGCTCCTGACCGCGGCGCTGTATCTCGTCATGTCGGTGCCGCTGGGGTTCCTGTCGCGCCGGCTGGAGCGTCTGTGGGGACGGGGCATCCTGTGAGCAACCCCGGCATCGAGCTGGCCTTCTCCGGTCTCAGGAAGGTGTACGACGGGCACACCATCCTCGACGGGTTGACGCTGTCGATCGCCGCCGGCAGCACCGTGGCGCTCATCGGGCCGAGCGGCGGCGGCAAGTCCACGCTCCTGCGCTGCCTCAACGGGCTGACGGCGTTCGAGGGCGGCGAAGTGAAGGTCGGGTCGCACCGGCTCGGCCCCGGACCGGTCGAGGGGACGAACCGGGCGGCGGCGCAGCAGATCCGCCGCCTCCTCGGGATGATCTTCCAGGACTTCCAGCTCTTCCCTCACCTGACGGCGATCGAGAACCTGATCGAGGCGCCGGTGCGGGTGCTCGGGAAAAGCGTCGACGAAGCGCGCGCCGAGGCGACACGGCTGCTCGACCGGGTCGGGCTGGCGCCGCGCCGCGATGCCTACCCGCGGGCGCTTTCGGGAGGCCAGAAGCAGCGGGTCGCGATCGCCCGGGCGCTGGCCATGCATCCGCGAGGCCTGCTGTGCGACGAGATCACCAGCGCGCTCGACCCCGAGCTGAAGGGCGAGGTGCTGGCGGTGGTGGAGGACCTGCGGCGCGACGGCATCACCCTGATGATGGTGACGCACGAGATCGGCTTCGCGCGGCGCGCCGCCGACCGCGTGCTCGTCCTCGACCACGGCGCCATCCTCGAGGACGGCCCGCCGTCGGAGGTGCTGGAGCGCCCCAGGACGGCGCGCACCCGTCAGTTCCTGTCCTTGCTCCTGGGCTGAGACGGCGTCGCCCCGCCCGCGTCGCGCGCCATGCGGGCGGCCAGCTCCTTGACGAGCTTGGCAGCGACGGCGGCGGTGACGCCAAGAGGATCCCGCAGCGGATTCAGCTCGACGATGTCCGCCCCGACGATCCGCCCCCGCGTCCGTTCCAGCACCTGCAGCACCTCCCGGACGCTCAATCCCCCCGGCTCGTGGTGCGACACACCGGGGGCGAAGGCGGGGTCGAGCGCGTCGAGGTCGAGGGTCACGTAGACCGGCGCCGTCCCGAACTCGTGAACCCTCCCGGGACTGAACTCGCGCATCGTCACCTGCTCCACCTGGAACCGCTCGACCTGCTCGCGCAGGTGGGGATTGGTGGAGCGGATGCCGACCTGCACCAGCCGCTGCGCGAGCCCGGCTTCCATGACGCGGGCGAGCGGGCTGGCGTGCGACAGGCGGTTCCCCTCGAAGTCGTCATAGAGATCCGGGTGCGCATCGAACTGCAGGATGGCGAGACCCGGGAAGCGGGACGCGTGGGCCCGCACCAGCGGCCAGGTGATGGAATGGTCGCCGCCGACGGCCAGGACGCGCGAGCCGTGATCCAGCAGGTCTGCGGCGCGGCGCTCGATCTCCTGCATCGCCCGCTCGCCCGTCCCCGGCGACACGTCGCCGGCGTCGTGAAGACAGCCGCCGAGGACCCGCGTCCCGTCTTCCGAGCAGTCGCTCGACGACCCGGAAAAGAGCACCTCGCGCACCCGCCCCGGCGCCTGGGCCGGACCGCGCAGCATCGAGGAGTTCTCGTCGAGCGGAACGCCGAGAAGCGCCACCCGTCCGGCCGCGCCTGTCCCCGAACCACCGCTCTCCGTCGTCATCTTTTCGCTCCCGCGGCGGGCTTTGCTTCGCCCGGATGGGCGGACGACACGACCCCCGCGCCCTCGCGAATCACCAGGAAGCGGTCCGCCTCCTGCGCTCCAATCGTCTCGACCGTCTTCGCCTTGCCCGGCCAGCGGATCTCGATCGCATCCACTTTCGTCGCGGCGCCGAGGCCGAAGTGCAGGCGCATGTCGTGCTGCGACATGTAGGAGGAGGCGCTGCGCACCTCGCGCACCTGCTTGCGTCCGCCGGCGGTGAGCGTGACGAAGGCGCCGAGCGCGTCCCTGTTGGTGCGGGTCCCCACGAGCTTGAGGGAGATCCAGTGCCCCGCCGCCGACCCGCCGTCGTTGCGCCACAGGTGCGCCGGCCGGTTGTTGGGGTTGAGGGCGATGTCGAGGTCCCCGTCGTCGTCGTAGTCGGCGATGGCCAGCCCCCGCCCGACGTCGGGAATGCCGAAGACGTCCCCCGCCGCGGTGCCGATCTCCTGGAAACGGCCGCGGCCGTCGTTGCGGTACAGCGCCGGCCTCTGCTCGTAGGTGAGCAGGTCGCTCACGATGCGGATGTCGTCCATCGGATGGCCGTTGGTGACGACGATGTCGAGGTCTCCGTCGTTGTCGTAGTCGTAGAGTCCGGTCCCCCACCCGGTCGCGAGCAGGCTGGGCTCGCCGAGCCCCACCCCGTACGTCACCGTCGCGAACGGCCCCTGGCCCTCGAGATTGCGGTACAACTCGTTGGGCTCGTTGCTGAGATTCGTGACGAACAGATCCTGCCAGCCGTCACCGTCGGCGTCCCCGGCGTCCACGCCCATGCCGGACTGCGGCCGGCCGTCCTCGCTGCAGCAGGTCCCCGAAACCAGGGTCACGTCGGTGAACCTGCCGCCGTCGTTGCGGTACAGGACGTTCGGGGTGGCGTCGTTGGCGACGTACAGGTCGTCGTCGCCGTCCCGGTCGAAGTCGAACCAGACGACCCCGAGACTCTTGCCGTTCGGGTCGCCGATGCCGGCGGCCTTGCTCACGTCGCGGAATCTCCCGTTCCCCTCGTTGTGGTAGAGGATGTCCGGCAACCCCTCGTAGGCGTCCGGATGGCAGTAGGAGCGCCGCTTCTCCTCCAGGCTGCCGCAGTACTTCTGGTCGTTCATGGTGAAGTCGACGTAGTTGGCGACGTACAGGTCGGGCCGGCCGTCGAGGTCGTAATCGGCCCAGGCGGCGCTCGCCGCGTACAGGCCGTTGCGCACGCCGGCCGCCGCGGTCACGTCGGTGAACGTGCCGTCGCCGTTGTTGCGGTACAGGACCGATGGCCCGAAATTGGTGACGTAGAGATCGACGTCGCCGTCCTGGTCGTAATCGGCCGCCGTGCAGCCGGAGCCGTACCCGTTCGGGTTGGACACGCCGGCCTTCGTGGTGATGTCCTCGAAGGTGCCGTCGCCGCGGTTGCGATACAGGCGGGCGAGCGGAGTGCCCGGCGGTCGCGGCGTCCCGGGGAGCGGACCCGACTGGACGAAGTAGAGATCCTGCCGGCCGTCTCCATCCGCGTCGAAGAAGCACAAGCCGGCCGCGGTCGTCTCGATGTAGTACTTGCGCCCCTGCCCGCCGTGCTGGTGCACGAAGTCGATCCCGGCCGCCTTCGTCACGTCCGTGTAGCGGACCGCCGCCGCACGCGTCACCTCGGGAGTCGCCCCCGCCGACCCGCCGTGCCACGCCGTGGCGGCCAGTGTCAGCCCCAGGAGCGCCGCCCCCGCGAACCTCAGGCCGCGCATCAGTAGCCCGACTTCCCTTCCGGAATGGTCTCGAGGGTCGCGAAGGTGCGCAGCTCGCGATCGGCCGCCGCCTGGTCTCCCCGCTCGCGGTAGAGATTGGCGAGCAGGTAATGCGGCTCGCTCAGGCGCGGATCGAGATCGGCCGCCTTCTTGAGCGACACGAGCGCTTCGTCCCGCCTCCCGAGCCGCAGCTGCACGCGCCCGATGTCGTTGTAGAGCGGCGCGTGATCGGGATAGCGGGCCAGCAGCGCCTGGTACTCGCGGAGCGCCCTCTCGAAATCCTCCGCCATCAACGCCTGCACCGCCTTGAGGCTCTGGGACTTCACCTGCTCCGAGCGCTCCGTCTCCGCCTTCGACTTGCCGCTCAGCGACGCGAACGTCTGCCGCTCGGTCCCCGCGAGCGTGGCGTCCCCCGACAGGGCGGCGGCGCGCGCCAGGTTGAAGTGGGCGCCGACGTGGTTCGGGTCGAGACGCACCGTCTCCTTCAGCTCGGTCGCCGCGTCGGCGCTGCGCCCCCGGGCGAGATAGGTCAGGCCCAGGGTGTAGTGCGCCTCCGGGTGCTCGGGGCGCACCTGGATGGCGTCTTTCAGCGTGCGCTCCGCTTCGTCGTACTGGCCGTTGCGGTAGGCGATGAAGCCGAGGTTGTACAGCGCGAGGAGGTTCTGCGGGTCGGTCTCGCGCACCTTCCGCAGCTCGACCGCCGCCGCGTCGAAATCGGCCTCGCGAAGGTACGTCCGGGCCAGCGTCAGGCGCGCCGCGGCGTCCCCGGGGTGGGCGGAGAGATAGGCGGCGAGCAGGTCGTGCGCCGCCTTGACCTGGTGCGTCTTCAGCAGGCAGGTGGCGCCGGCCACCACCGCCCGGGCGTTGTCGGGCTGCAGCCGGCGGGCCTCGGCGAACGCCTTCTCCGCTTCGACGTACTCACCGTCCTTGAACGCCGCCTCGCCATGGTCGAGCGCCGCCGCCAGCGCCTCCGCCCCGTCGACCTTCTCCTTCCCTCCCGACGAACCTCCCGCACACCCCGCCGCGAGCAGCATCAGGAGAGCCGCCGCACCAAACCGGACACGTCGCGCCGTCATGGAGCCGAACATCTTAGCAGGGACGAACGGACCCCGTGAGCCCGGAGGCCGCGCCGCGAGCCCTCTTCAGCGAATCTCCCGGGAGGCGCCCCGGTTCGCCGGAGCGCCGCCGCCGGTCTACCGGTTGGAGCTCGCCGGCCCGGAGCCCTGCCGGTCCGACGGCGGCGCTTCCCGGACTTCCGGGAAGAAGTAGGCCCCCCCGAGGAAGGTGTAGGCCTCGTAGCGGATGGGGCCACGGCCGGCGGGAACGGAGCGACTGCGCACATGGCGCAGGCCTTCACACGCGTTGCTGTCGTCTGTGAGCTACCGCTGGATGCGGAGAACCTGCCCGGGGACGATCACGCCCGCCTCATTGATTCCGTTCCACGACCTGACCTGGCTCACGGTCACGTCGTAGAGACGCGCGATGCTGTGGAGCGTATCCCCCTTGCGCACCTTGTAGGTCACGGTCGAGGACGCATCCGAAGCGGTCGCCGGTGACGAGGGCGGCGCCGCGGCCGAAGCGAGGGTCGTCGCGCCGCCCGACGGGGCCGCCCCGCGCTCCGACACGCCCTGGGGCGCGCTCGCGGGCGAAGGGTCGCCCACCCAGATGCGGTCCCCCGGGTGGATGACGCTGGCCTGGTTCAGGTTGTTCCAGCGGAGCAGGTCCTGGATCGAGGCGCTGAACTTCCGGGAGATCGAATTGAGGGTGTCTCCCTGCTGCACCCGGTACTCGAGACGCCCGCCGGCCACCTGCGCCGGCGTGGAGGGATCGACGTCCAGATTCGGGCCGTCCCCCTTTTCACCGTAGTAGGCGACGATCCGCTGCCCCGGGTGGATGACGTTGTTCCCCAGCCGGTTCCAGCGCTTCAGGTTGGCGACGGTGGTGCGGTACTGGCCGGCCACGGCCTGGAGCGTGTCTCCCTTGCGCACGCGGTGGACGACGCGCTCGCCCGACTCGTAGGTGGGGCGGTCGACGGCGGCGGCGGCCTGCACCGGCACGCCCGCGACGAGCGGCACGTTCAGGAGCGTCCCGTGGCGCAGCCGCTTGCCGGCGTAACGCGGGTTGGCGTCGATGAGCGTCCGCACCGGCACCTTGTAGCGCCGCGCCACGGTGGTGAAGGTCTCGCCGTTGCTGCGCACCTCGTGCACCGTCCACGACACGCGCTTCTCCGCCGGGACGGTGGTCAGGTGCGCCAGCACGGCTTCCTTTTTCCCGACCGGGACGCGCGCCGAGTAGGTGCCGACGTTCGGCGGCGTCACCAGCCCGCGCAGCTCGGGGTTCAGGAAGCGGATCTTCTCCAGCTCGTTCGAGCACCCGTCGGCGATCACCTGCAGGTCGGTGGGCTGGTCGATCTCCACGCGCTCCCACTGCAGCTGCGGGTCGAGATCGACGTTGAAGCCGTAGTCCTCCGGCGACTTGTCGATCAGGATCGACGCGAGGATCGCCGGCACGTACGACTTGGTCTCGGCGCGGATGTACTTGGTCTTGGAGATGGCCCAGAAGTCGCGGGTGCGCGCCCGCGCGATGGCGCGGTCGATCTTCCCTTCGCCGGCGTTGTACGCGGCCATCGCCAGGTACCAGTCGTCGTAGCGCTCGTGCAGATCCTTGAGGTACCGGGCGGCGGCGCGCGTCGCCTTCTCGAAGTCGGAGCGCTCGTCCACCCAGGCGTCGATGCGCAGGCCGTACTTCTTCCCGGTGAACGACATGAACTGCCACATGCCCTTGGCGCGGGCGCGCGAGTAGGCGCTGCTCTTGAACGCCGACTCCTGGTGCGCCATGTAGGCCAGGTCTTCCGGCAGCCCCTCTTCGCGGAAGATCGCCTTGATCATCGGCAGGAAGCCTCCGGAGCGCTGCAGCCCCGCCTCGAACTCGCGGCGGATGCGCGTCTGGAACGCCTCGATGAAGCCGAGGACCTTCGGGTTCAGCGTGATCGGGATGTCGTAGGAGATCGCCCCGACCACCTTCTGGATTTTCTCGCGCTCACGCTCGGCCTCCTCGGGGCTCAGGAAGGTGGTGATGTCCTTGAGGGAGTCGAGCGGGGAAGAGTTTTCGCCGCCATCCTGAGGCGCGTCCTGGCGATAGAGGTCGGCGTCGAGGTCGCTGATGTCGGCGACCATGTCGTCGAACGCGGCGCGCAGCCCCGGGTACTGATCGAGGTCGAGGCCGCTCGACAAAACGATGTCCACGGCCTTGTCGAAGCCTTCCTTCGCCTCCTGGAAGCGGCCCGCCTGGTAGGCCTCGAGGCCGACCTGGTACGCCTCGTCCATCCCTTCTTTGATTTTCTGGATGTCCTCGGGGAGCGACTCACGGCCGCGATCGGGCGTCGTCTCACGCGTTCCGGACGGGGGCGCGCTCTCGCGCGGGGAGTCGTGGCGCGGCAGCTGCGGCTCGTCCGGGGGCACGGGGGGCTGGGCCTCGGCGTTCTTCTGGGCCTCCTTCGAGCGGCTGCCGGTCTCGACGTGCTTCGCCGCCGGCGGCTGCGGCGCCGATGCCCCCGCCGGAGCGGTGCTGGTCACCGGAGCCGGTCCGCCGCTCGAGGCGCACGCCTGGAGCGAGAGGAGCACTGCGGGAATGAGGAGAAGCGCCGTGCGTTCGGTCACTCTCGTCCTTGAACGGTGCGCGGCGTCCATCGGCGGACGCAGCGTCCGAGAAAGATATCGCGGCCCCCGGATCCCGTCAAGAATCCGGCCGGAATTCCGGCCTGAATCCGCGATCACGATTTCGTCGGAAGGCGCGTCGGATTATTCCGGACCTGAGAAACGCATGGCCCGACCCTTGCGTTCCCGCCCTCCCCGCCGACCCCGACGAGCCCGTCCACACGCGTTGACACCCTTCGGAGGAATCACCTACCATGTCGCTGAACTTACCGGGGCAGAAGTCACCGGCGAAAAACTCATCGGACAACGCCCGTCCTCAACCGCCGACCGAGAAAGGACCCCTGACGATGCCGCAGGACCCGAAGGAGCGCGCCAAGGCGATCGACCTGGCGCTCGCCCAGATCGAGAAGCAGTACGGCAAGGGCTCCATCATGAAACTGGGGGCCAAGGACTTCCAGCACGAGGTGCCGGTCATCTCCACCACCTCCCTGTCGATCGACTCGGCGCTCGGCATCGGCGGCCTGCCGCGCGG
>DASYQE010000367.1:0-20212 GCA_036005805.1 Candidatus Polarisedimenticolia bacterium
GCGCGTCGACGCGTCCGGACGTCTCGAAGGCGAGATCGAAGCGCCCGTCATCGACCTGCACGCCGGCTCCATCCTCCGGGGCCGCGCCTCCATCGTCGGCACCCGCTCCCGCAACATCCCCGGCTCGGATCACTAGAGACAGAGTCTCGGGCCGTTCTCTCGAGGAACGACTCGCCAGTCGCCGCCCTCGGAGCGCGGGTCGGGCCCCCGATCGCGCCTCGGCGGGGGCGCTCCGAGGCTGCGGCGGCGGGTTGACGTTCTTTTTCCATTTCGTTGACAGAGATTGTCACTTCGCTGACGGCCCGGCCGGCGAGAGCGCGCCGTGATGCGGTCTTCCGCGCATTCGACGCCTTCCGCCGTGTCGGTTTCGTGGCACATCGCTTGCTGTTCTGCCCTCCTCGTCAGGAGGGCCGAGCGTGAAAGAGACGATTCTCATCGTGGACGACGACGAAGGGGTGCGGCAGATCCTCACCACCGCGCTCGAGTCTTCCGGGCACGCCGCCACCAGCGTCGAGTCGGGCGAGCGGGCCCTGGCCGCGGTGCGGCAGGCTCCCATCGACCTGGTGATCCTCGACCTCGTGCTGCCCAAGGTGGACGGGCTCGAGGTGCTGCGCGAGATCACGACCGTCAGGCCGGAGACCGCGGTGATCATGATCACCGGCTACGCCTCCGTCGAAACCGCCATCAAGGCCATGAAGATGGGGGCGGTGGACTACATCGTGAAGCCGTTCCGCATGGAGGAGGTCGAGCTGGTGGTGTCGCGGGCGCTGGAGCGCAGCCGCCTGCGGCGCGAGAACGCCGCGCTGCGCCGCGAGCTGCAGCGCTCCCTCGGCGCGCAGACGCTCGTCGGCCAGAGCCCCGAGATGCGACGCATCCAGCAGATGGTGGAGCAGGTCGCGTCGTCCCGCAGCACCGCGCTCATCACCGGCGGTCCCGGCACCGGGAAGGAGCTCGTCGCCCGGGCGCTGCATCTCTCGGGCGAGCGCAAGGCCCAGCCGTTCGTTCCGGTGTCGTGCGCCGGCATCCCCGAGCCGTTGCTCGAGGACGAGCTGTTCGGCCACGTGCGCGGCGCCTTCCCCGAGGCGTCGGGCGATCGCGCCGGCCGGGTGCAGACCGGCGAAGGAGGAACGCTGTTCCTCGACGAGGTGGCCGCGTTGTCGCCGCACCTGCAGGCCCGCCTGCTGCGCGTCATCCAGGAGCGGGAAGTGCAGCCGCTCGGAGCCACGGCGCCGGTCCCGGTGGACGTGCGCGTCGTGGCGTCCACCACCGCCGACCTCAAGGCGCTGGTCGCCGAGGGACGCTTCCGCGAGGACCTCTTCTACCGTCTCTCGGTGCTGCACCTCGATCTGCCGGCCCTCAAGGAGCGGCGCGAGGACATCCCGGCGCTCGTGCACCACTTCCTGGCGCGCTTCAGCCGCGAGATGAACCTCCCGGCGATGCGCATCGCGCCGGAGGCGATGCGCGTGCTGTGCGAGGCCGGCTGGCCGGGGAACGTCCGGCAGCTCGAGAACGTCCTCGAGCGGCTGGTGGCGCTGTCGTTCGGCAAGGAGGTCATCGGCCGCGACGACCTGCCGCGCGATCTCCTGGACGAGGGCGCGATCGAGCTGCCGCTGCTGCACGTGGGCGGGGACGGCTTCTCGCTGGACGAGGTCCTCGCCAACTACGAGCAGCGGATGCTCTACCAGGCCCTCGAGCACTCCGGGTGGGTGAAGACCCGCGCCGCCGAGATGCTGAAGATCAAGAGGACGACCCTGATCGAGAAGATGAAGCGGCTCGGCATCCCGCTGAAGGGACACGCCGAGCCCGAAGGGGCCGAGCCGGCCGAACCGGTCGCGGTCTCGGGAGCGCGGCGCTGACGTCTTTGCCTTGAGTGGGCGTCCGTAACTGTGGTAAGGTCCGGTCGCGTCGACGGGACAGCCGACACCGCGTCGCATCCGGCCCCCAGCCAGGTCACACGCCGCCCGCGCGGTCCAAGATCGAGAGGATCCATGGCCTCTCTCCTGATGGTCGATCACGCTCCGCTCTTCCGGCTCCTGGAGTCCACCTGCGCCCGGAGGAGCGGCTGGAGCCTGCGCTCCGCCCCGACCGCGGAAGATCTCCTGGTCAAGGCGCACGCCGAGCGTCCCGACGTCATCGTCCTGAGCGGCCCGATCGGCGACGCCAAGGCGTTCGCGTCGCGCCTGCGCGCCGACGCGGCGCTGGCCGCCGTCCCGATCCTGGCCATCGGACAGGAGGCCGATCTCGAGGCCGCCGTGCGCGCCGGGGCGGGCGCGGCCATCACCTGGCCCCAGGCCGAGTCCGACCTCGAAGAACCGCTCGCCCGCCTGATGCACGAAGCGCGGCGCGCCTGGCGCCGCCGCGCCATCCGCCTCGCCGCCACGCTCGATGCCGGCGCCGGCATGCGCCGGGTGTGGCTGCGCGACATCGGCCCGGGGGGCGCGTTCGTCCTGACGCCCGGAGGACCCGATGTGGGGACCCCCGTGGTCCTCGAGCTGCGCCTGCCGGAGACGCCGGGGAGCCGCGGGATCCTGGCGCGCGGCGTGGTGGTGCGACGCGTGAACGAGGACGTGGGCTCGTGGCGCGTTCCCGGCATCGCCATCCGCTTCACCGACTCCGACCCGGAGCGCACCAGCCGCCTCGAATCCTTCGTGCGGTCCGTTCCGCTCACGGCGCCCGAGGCCTGAGGCCGCCGTGGCCGAGACCGTCCTGGTGGTGGACGACGATCGCGACATCCTCGATCTCGCGCGCCTCGTCCTCGAGGACGGCGGCTACCAGGTGATCGCCGCCCCTTCGGGCCAGGCGGCGCTCGACCACGCGGCGCAGAGCCGGCCCGACCTGATCCTGCTGGACGTCAACATGCCCGGCATGGACGGCTGGGAGGTCCTCAAGATCCTCAAGGTGGACGAGCGCACTCAGGAGATCCCGGTGGCCCTGTTCACCATCAAGAGCCAGGTGCGCGACCGCGTCCTCGGGCTGCAGGGCGGCGCGTGCGACTACATCGCCAAGCCGTTCGCGCAGGACGAGCTGCTGGCGCGGGTGCGCCGCATCCTCGACGGCGTGCGCGACGGACAGGTCGGAGCGTGAAAGCCGGACGGGCGGACGAGGACTGGGCCGGCGAGGCGGAGCGCCTGCGGGCGGGGCTGCTGCGCCTCAAGGGGGCGCTGCATGATCGCATCACCGGCCTCTTCTCCTGGCACCTCTATCTGGACCAGCTCGCCAGCCACGCGGATCACGGGCGTCTCGGGGTGCTCGCCCTGGAGTTCCCGACGCTGGCGGCGGTGGAAGCGTCGCGCGGCTTCGAGCTGTCGGACCGCATCCTCCGCGAGGCGGCGCAGGCGCTTTTGTCCTGGCGCGGCCGCGAGCTTCCGGACGGCGCCCTGCTCGCCCTCGACGGGGCGCACGGCGACAGCTTCCTGGTGTTCGTCCCGCAGGCTTCCGACGCCGACGCCCCGGACGAGCGCCTGGCCGAGCTCGCGACGCGCCTCGGCGCCGCGCTCGACGGGCACCTGGCGTCGGCGCAGGGCGACCGGCCGCATCTCGAGTGCGCCGTCGGCGAGGCCATGGTCAGTCCCGCTCCCGCCGCCCGCTTCGAGCGCCGCCTGCACCAGGCGATCCGCGAAGCGCGCGGCGTCGGGCGCCGCGGCGTGGCGCGCCGCGAGGACGCGCGCGGCGCCGAGGCGCGCGCCATCCTCGAAGCCGGCACGCTGACGACGCACTACCAGCCGATCGTGGACATGGAGCACGGCACGATCATGGCCTACGAGGCGCTGACGCGGGGACCTGCGAAGAGCCCGCTCGAAGGCCCCGACGCCCTCTTCGCCACCTGCCAGGAGGCGCGTCTCCATTCCGAGCTCGACCGTCTGTGCCGACGCAACGCGGTGCGCAACGCCCGTGGGATCGATCGGGACAAGAAGCTCTTCGTGAACTGTCTTCCCGAGTCGCTCGGAAGCCCCGGCTTCGCCGACGACGCCTTCCGCGCGGCGCTGTCCGAGGCCGCGCTCGAGCCGCGCCACCTCGTCCTCGAGATCACCGAGCGCACCTCGATCGACGACTTCGAGGCGTTCGGCCGCGGACTCGAGCCGCTGCGGCGGCAGGGCTTCCTCGTGGCCATCGACGACGTGGGCACCGGCTACTCCTCGCTGCAGACCCTGACCGAGGTGCAGCCCGAGTTCATCAAGGTCGATCTCTCGCTCGTCAAGAACATCCACCGCAGCCTCATCAAGCAGGAGCTGGTGCATTCGCTCCTCCAGGTCGGGGCCCGCATCGGCGCGCAGGTGATCGCCGAGGGCATCGAATGCGAGGAGGAGACGCGCACGCTGCGGCGCTGCGGCGTCCGCTACGGCCAGGGGTACTGGTTCGCGCGCCCCGGCCCCGGCTTCCCCGGCCTCGAGCCGCGGCCGGCCTGAGCGGCACTCCGCATGGAGACGATCCCGATTGCCTCGCTGCTCGCCGGCATCGTCGCCGCCGGCCTGCTCGCGGCCATCCTGGTCTGCGCCATCCACCTGGCGCGTTTGCGCGGCGCGGCGCGGCGTCTCGGCGGGCGCGTCGAAGCGCTGCGCCGCCATCCACTCATCGGGGAGGTCGGACCGGAGCCCCTGAGCCCGCTCGGCGACGTCGAGCGCTCGTTCCAGGGGCTGGTGGAGGGACTGCGCGACGAGGTGCGGCGCTCGCAGGAGCGGACCGCCTCGCTCCAGGCGCTGGCGGAGGGCCCCGCCGATCTCGGTCTCATCGGCCTCGATGCGGAATGGATCGTGACCTCCTTCAGCCGTGGCGCGGTCCGCCTGACGGGGTGGCCGGCCGACGAGATCACCGGGCGCCACGTCGAGGCCCTGTTCGCCTCCGGTGAATGGGAGCGCCTCCTGGTGAAGCTGGCGCGCAAGAGCCTGCGAGAAGCGGGGTTCGTCGAGCCCGTGCGCCTGCTGCGTCGCGACGGGTCGATCGTCCCCTCGAACATCTCCGCCGGCCCCGCCGGCGCGGGCGGCGGAACGCTCCTGGTGGCGCGCGACCTCACCTCCGAGCAGGAGATCGAGCGCCGCCTGCGCGTTTCGGAGGAACGCCACCGGCGCCTGGTCGAAGAGGTGCAGGACGGCGTCCTCGTGCTCCAGGAGGGACGCATCGCCTACGCCAATCCGGCGCTGGCGGGACTGCTCGGCGCCACGGCGGAGACGCTGCGCGGGCGGCCTTTCAAGGACTTCGTGGACACGCGCGATCTGCTGCGCATCGTCGATCGTCTCGGCCGGGCCGAGCGCGGCGAGGAGGCGCGCGGCGAGACCTCCTGCCGCCTGGCGGCGCCGGGACAGCTGACGGTCGAGGCGCGACTCACCTGGTCGGCGACCGAGTACCGCGAGCGCCGCGCCATCTTCTGCACGGTCGCCGATCTGAGCGCCCGCGCGCGCTCCGAGCGCGCTTTAGCCTCGAGCGAGGCGCGGCTGCGGGCCGCCCTCGACGCCGCCTCCGACCCGCTGGCGCTCCTGCAGGACGCGGGCGGGGACTGGACGGTGACGCAGGCGAACCGGGCGTTCGAGGCCCTGCTTCCCGCCGGCTCCCCGGGTCCGACCGGGCTGCGCGCCGCCGATCTCTTCGAGCGGCTCACCGGCGAGGCCGCGGGCCGCGAGCTCGTCACCGGAGCGCTCGCCGAGGCCAGGCAGGGCCGGGAGGCCCGGCGCGAGGGGATCGGGCTGCTCGCCGCCGGGCGATCCCTGCTCGTCGATCTGGTGGCCGCGCCGGTGCGCGCATCGGGGGCTTCGGCCGAGGCTGCCGGCGTCGTCGTGACCCTGCGCGATGTGACGGCGCGGGCCGGGCAGGAGCGGGCGCTGCGTGGCGACGTGGACGCGCTCACGACCACGACGCGCGAGCTGGAGCGCTCCCTCAAGGACCTGGCCGAGGCGCGCGCTTCGCTCCAGGAGCGCAACGCGCAGCTGGAGCGCCTCAACGGCGAGCTGCGGTCGCTCGACGAGATGAAATCGAACCTTTTGGCCAACGTGTCGCACGAGCTGCACACGCCGCTGGTGTCGATCAAGGGTTACACCGAGATGATCCTCAAGAGAAAGCTCGGCCCCCTGACGCCGGAACAGGAGCGCGGCCTGCTGGTGGCGCAGAAGAACATCGATCGGCTGATCGAGCTCATCGACAACCTGTTGTCGTTCGCGCGGCTCGAGACCGGCGAAACCCAGCTGCGCATCGAGGACGTGCCGCTCTTCACGCTCGTGGACGAGGCGATCGAGCTGGTCGCCGAGCGGGTGAAGCGGCGCAACATTTCGATCACCACGCAGTACGAAGGGGACGACCTCGTGGTGCGCGGCGACCGGGTGAAGATCGGCCAGGTGTTCACCAACCTGCTCACCAACGCCGTGAAGTTCAACCGCGACGGCGGCCGCATCGCCGTGGCGGCGCGCCGCGGCCGGGGCGGCTTCGTCGAGGTCGAGGTGGCCGACACCGGCATCGGCATCCCGCCGGAGGAGCAGGAAAAGATCTTCGAGCGCTTCTACCAGGTCGAGGCCGGGCCGCGGCGGCGCTACGAGGGGACCGGCATCGGGCTGGCCATCGTCCGGGACATCCTGCGCCTGCACGGCGGCAGCATCCGCGTGCAGAGCACGCCGGGGCAGGGGTCCACGTTCCAGTTCACGCTGCCGCTCGGACGCAAATCCGACGGCGCGGCGCCGCAGTCCTCCGGGCGGAATCGCAGCAGCGAGCAGGACTGAGGCCCGTCAGCGCGACGTGCGCTGGCGGTGGGTTTCGTAGAGAAGGATGGCGGCGGCGGCGTGGACGTTGAGGGAGTCGGCGCCGGGGGACATGGGGATCCGCACGCGATCCCGGGCGGCGGCGACGAGATCCTCGGGGAGACCGGAGCCTTCGCGGCCGAGCAGCAGCGCGACGGGGGCTTTCAGGTCGATGCGGTCGGGGGTCGGGCCCTCGCTCGACACCGCGGCGACGAGACGGAGCCCGGCCTGCTGCAGGCGCGGCAGGAGCAGCGCGGTGGTCGATTCCACCACCGGCAGGCGGAACGTGGCTCCCATGGCGGCGCGCAGGGCACGGCTCGACCATGGGTCGGCGCTTCCCTCGAGCACCGCGACTCCTTCCGCGCCGAGCGAGCGGGCCGACCGCAGGATCGACCCGAGGTTGCCGGGATCCTGGATGCCGTGAGCCAGCAGGAGCAGGGATCGGCGGGGCGCAACCAGGTCGTCGAGCGATGTTGCGGGTCGCCCGACGACGAGCGCCACCCCCTGGTCTCCGGCCCCGGCCGCGATGCCGTCGAGGAGCGCCGGTGTCACGCGCACCACGCGCGCGCCGGTGCGGGCGATCGCGGCGACGATGCGCTTTCCCTCGGCGTCCTGTTCGAGATCGGGAGAGAGAAGGGCGGTCTCGATCGCCACGGCCGCGTCGAGGGCCTCGAGCGCCAGGTGCCGGCCCCAGGCGATCCCCTTCTTTTCTTTGCGACGCGCCGCCGCGTCGGCGTCGAGCCGCCGGGCCTCCTTCACGATCGGATGCTGCGGCGACCGCACCACCTCGGCCGGGCGCAGCGGGCGGGTTTTCATGCCCGAACCTCGCGAAGCGCTGCGCTATAGTGGCCGCGCGCGCCATGACGACGAAGATCGTCCCGATCGATCCGGAACGCCCCGGACCGGACACGCTTCAGGCGGCCGCCGCCGTGCTGCGGGAAGGCGGACTCGTCGCCTATCCCACGGAAACCTTTTATGCGCTCGGAGCGAATGCGCTCGACGCGGCGGCCGTGGAGAAGGTGTTTTCCGCGAAGGGACGCCCGGGTGTGATGCCTTTGCCTGTCATCGTCGGCGACCTCGGCGACCTGGCCCGCGTCGCCGCGCAGGTGCCGGAGGGAGCGCAGGCGCTCATCACCGCCTTCTGGCCGGGTCCCCTCACGCTCCTCTTTCCCGCGGCGGCGCTGCCCGAGCGCCTGCTCGGTGGTGGACGGACCGTCGGTGTGCGGCTCTCGCCGCATCCCGTCGCCCGCGGCCTGGCGCGGGCGCTCGGCGGCGCCATCGTCGCCACCAGCGCCAACCAGAGCGGCCAGCCCGCGCCCGCTTCGGCGGGCGAAGCGGCCGATCAGCTCAAGGACGGCGTCGACCTGGTCCTGGACGGCGGCCGCACCCACGGAGGGTCGCCTTCCACCATCGTGGACTTGAGCGTCGATCCGCCTCATCTCGTCCGCGCCGGGCCGATCTCCGCGCTCGCCATCGAGGCCGCCCTGGGCCGAAAACTCGCCTGACGTCACAACCCGCGCGCGCCACAGCGGGCGGAAGTCGGCCCCCGCGTCGAGCGTGAATCCACGCAGCCGCGGACCCGAGGCCGAGCGGACCTGGCGGTGCCACAGCCAGGCGCACGGCAGGTCGGTGTCGAGCAGCCGCTGCAGCCGAGCGTAGATGACGATCCGGCCGGGACGATCGGCACGCGCCGCGCCTGCCTCGATCAGCCGGTCCGCCTCCGGGTTCACGTAGCTGCCGCGGTTCAGCCCGTTCGGCGGACGGAAGGCGGAGTGGAAGCGCAGGCGGTAGATGTCCGGGTCGCCGATGTCGGTCCAGTTCGAGGTGACGATCTCGAAGCGCCCCGAGCGGAGATCGTCGTAGAAGGTCGGCCACTCGAAGGTGAAGACGTCGAGCGCGATGCCGACCTGTGCGAGATCGTCCTGAAGAACGGAGGCGATCTGCGCCGCCTGCTCGCTCTGCGGCGCCGAGTAGCGCAGGTGGAACCGCACGGCGGGGCCGGAGCCGTCGGGATCGGGGTGACCGGCGGCGTCGAGGAGACGTCCCGCCTCCCCGGGATCGTGCGGCCGGATCGGCACCGTGTCGTCGTGGGCCCAGTGCCCGGGCGGCAGAAGCGCCGTCGCCAGCCGCGCCCGTCCCGACAGGAGGTGGCGGACGATCGCGTCGCGATCCACCGCCAGGGCGATGGCGCGCCGCACGCGCGGGTCGTCGAGGGGCGGGTGCGCCAGGTTGAAGCCGAGATAGACGACGTTGCGGCCGTCGTGCGCCGCCACCTCGAAGCCGGGGGTCCGATCGAGGCGGTCGAAATGCTCGGGGGCGAGATCGTTCACGACGAGATCACCGCTGCCGCGCAGCATCTCCAGCAGCCGCGCGCTCTCGGCCGGGAGAATGCGGATGCGTACGCTCGTGAGCGGGCTTGGTCCTTCGAAGTAACCCTCGAACCGTCCGAGCAGCAGGTCCTCGTCCTTGCGAGAACGGATGAGGCGGAAGGGCCCGGTTCCCACCGGCGTCCGCGCCGCCTCGGCGCCGGTCCCCGCGCGCAGGATCGGCACCGTCAGGTTCGAGAGCAGGGGAGCGAAGGGCCGACGCAGGTGGAAGACGACCGTCGCGGCATCCGGGGCCGAGACCGACTCCACCGCCTCGAAGTCGGCGCGACGGAACGACACCACCTCGCCTTCGAGGATCGACCGGTAGGTGAAGGCGACGTCTTCGGAGGTCAGGAGTGCGCCATCGTGGAAACGCACCCCGTCGCGCAGGTGGACGACCAGGGTGCGATCATCGGGGGCTTCGGAGGAGACGGCGAGGTCGGGAGTCGTGCCGCCGTCGTCCGTGAGGCGGAAGAGCGCGTTGAAGATCAGGTCGTACACCCTCCGGCTCGCCTCGTCCGAGCCCAGGCGGGGATCGAGGCTCGCCGGGCCTCCATCCACGATCACCGTCACGCCGGTCGGGTCGGCCGGCCGGCGCGCGCAGGCGGCGAGGGTGAGTCCGGCGGCGAAGGCCGGTCCGAGGAGCACGACCCTCCTCCGCATCGCCGCGCGCCGCGCCTCCGCCATCGCGCGCGCATCTTAATCGATGCCCGAACCGCCGGTGGCGGCCCGGGGGACGTTCCCCTATACTTCACGCCCGCATGAAGGACCCCTCGACCCTCCGTTTCCCAGGCCGCTTGCTGATGCTCGTTCTGATGGCAGCCGCCCTCCCGGTGATGGTGTCTCCGGCCCGGGCCGCCGACGCGAAAGCCCCGTTCGAGCGGGTGATCATCCTCGGCTTCGACGGGGCGGACGCCAAGCTGGTGAGCCAGTACATGGAGGAGGGGCGGCTCCCGAACCTCTCGAAGCTGCGCGCCCAGGGCTTCTATTCGCCCCTGCGCCCCACCAATCCGCCGCAGACGCCGGTGTCGTGGTCGACCTTCGCGACGGGACTGAACCCCGGGCGCACCGAGATCTTCGACTTCCTCAAGCGCATCGAAGGAACCTACATCCCCGATTTCGCGATGGTGAAGGAGGGGAAGAAGCCGCTGCTTTTCGGCCCGCGCAATCCGCCCATCCTCGGGACGGCCGCGGGCGTCGCCGTCGCGATCCTGGCCGCCATCGTCCTGGCGCAGCTGCGACAGCGGGGGCTGCGTCTCGCCGGGCTGTCATTGCTCCTCGGGGCGCTCGCCGGCGCCGGCATGGCGATTCTCGCGACCCGCTGGCTGCCGGATGCGGTTCCCGATGCGACCAACGGCCGCAAGGGCACTCCGTTCTGGACGGTGGCCGCCGCGGCCGGGATCCCGAGCCGGGTCATCCACGTCCCGGCGAACTTCCCGGCGGAAAGTCACGACCACCTCGAGCTGCTCTCGGGGCTCGGGGTCCCGGACATGCTCGGACGCATCGGCTCGCCGTCCCTGTTCACATCCGATGCGGCGCTCTCGATGCCCGACAACCAGTTCAGCATCGAAATCATCTCGCTCCCGGGGCGCCGGGGGCGCATCGAGACGGCCCTCGTCGGCCCGCCGAACAAGCCGTTCTGGAACTATCCCAGGGACGAGGCGACCGCCAGCCTGAAGGGGGACGAGAAGCGGGTGGCGCGGGAGAAGTTCGAGGCGCAGCTCGCGCAACGGGGAATCCGCAAGCGTCTGGACGTTCCCTTCGTCCTCGAGGCGACGGACCAGGACCTGACGATCGATCTCGAGGGACAGCGGCAGACGCTGAAAGTCGGTGCGTGGAGCGACTGGTTCGAAGTCCGGATCCCGGTCAACCCGCTGGTCGATCGCGTCGCCGGCCTGCGCGGGCTCGCGCGCTTCAAGCTCCTGGCCCTCGATCCCGAAATCAAGCTCTACATGAGCCCCCTCAATTTCCACCCGCTGTGCCAGCCGATCCCCTTCGCGACCCCGGCCTCGCTCGCGCCCGACCTCCTCAAAGAGGTGGGATTGTTCAAGACGCTGGGCTGGCCGATCGACACCTGGTCGCTGCCGTCGGGCATGACCGACGAGAAGCACTTCCTCGAAGACCTCGACTTCACCGTCGCGACCGAGGTGAAGATGCTCGACGCGGCGCTCGCGCGGGCGGACGCGCGCCTGTACGTGCAGGTCTTCGACTTCACGGACCGCGTCGGCCACCTGTTGTGGCGCCTGCACGATCCGGGACATCCGGTCTATGACGCCACCCTGGCGTCGCAGTACGCCGGCGAGATTCCGAAGGCCTACGAGCGGATGGACGCGATCGTCGGGCGCGCCATGGCGAAGCTCGACGGGAAGACCGCGCTCCTGGTCTGCTCCGATCACGGCTTCGCCTCGTTCCGGCGCGGCATCAACTACAACACCTGGCTCTGGAAGAACGGTCTCATGTCGCTCAAGGGCGTGGGGACCGGCCCGGAGGCCGGCGGGAAGACCCTCGAGGACCTGTTCGACAAGAAGGAGCTCGGCAGCTTCTTCAAGAACGTCGACTGGCCGCGCACCAGGGCGTACGCCATCGGGCTCGGCAACATCTACGTGAACCTCCTCGGCCGCGAGCCGAACGGCAGCGTCGCCCCGGGCCGCGAGTACGACGAGGTCCGCGCCGCCATCGTGAAGGGCCTCGAGACGTTCGTGGACGACAAGACCGGCGAGAAGCCGGTGGTCAAGGTCTATACGCGCGAGGAGATGTACTCCGGCTTCGACCCGCGCATCATGCCCGACCTGCGCGCCGCCAACAGCGAACACTACCGGGTCGGCTGGCAGGGGACGCTCGGCGAGATCTCCAACGACATCCTCGAGGACAACCGCAAGGCCTGGTCGGGGGATCACTGCTCGAACGATCCGTCGCTCGTGCCGGGTATTTTCTTTTCGAGCTTTCCGCTGAAGCAGGACGCCGCGCCGTTTATCGGCGATCTGTTCCCGACGACGCTGGCGCTGCTCGGCGTCCCGCCGGTTGCCGGGATCGACGGACGCAGCCTCCTCCCCTGATGCGGGTGACGCCGGCGGCCCGCGTCGCGGTCCTGTTCTGCGCGTCGTGTGCCGCCGGAACGCTCGCTTCCGGAGGCGCCCGCGCCGCCGATCCACCCGAGGCGCAGGGCGAGGCGTCCCGAGGCGAAGCGCCCGCGGACCCCGCCGAAGCGAAACGCCTCAAGGAGCTCCAGGACAAGATCGAGGCGCTGCGGGCGCGCCTCGTCGCGGCCGAAGCCCAGGCGGGGACGCTGCTCGACGATCTCGACGAGATGGGGCTGCGGCAGGCGCTTCTGACGCGCGAGTCGGAGATGCTGCACCGCGAGATTGCCGCCGCGGGGGAGGCGGTGATCCGGGCGCGCCGCGAGGCCGCCGCGGAGCAGGAGCGCGTCGGCCGGGCCGAGCGCGACCTGCGCGAATGGATCGTCGAGATGTACAAGACCGGCACGCCGCCGAGCCTCGGGCTGCTCCTTCTCGCCGGCAGTCCCTCCGAGCTGGCGACGGCCGAACGCAGCGCCGAGGCGCTCGCCGCGACCGAGAGCCGCCGCGTCGAGACGCTGCGGGCCGAGCGTGTCCGCCTCGAGGCGGCCGTGGCCGAGCGGCAGAAACAGGAGGAGCGGCTGGTGTCGCTCCAGGGGGAGCTCGACGGCAAGCGCCAGGACCTGGTCGCCGCCCAGGCGTCGAAGGGGAAGCTCCTCCAGGACATCCGGACCCGCCAGGGGAGCGAGGAGCAGGCGCTCCAGGGCATGGTTCAGATGGAGCGGGACCTCACCGCGCTCCTCGGCCGGGTGGGGGACGAGACGAGCCCTTCCCGCGGCATGGAGAACTTCCGGGGGCTCCTGGGCTGGCCCGCGACCGGACCCGTGGCGATCCCCTTCGGGAACGTCCGGCACCCCAAGTTCCACACCCAGGTGCCGCACCAGGGGCTGGAGATCGCCTGCGACCCCGGCACAGAGGTCCGGGCCCTTTTCGAAGGAAAGGTGGTTTTCTCGGACTGGCTCAGGGGATATGGAGAAATGATTGTCATCGACCACGGCGGCGAGTATCTTTCGGTCTACGGCCAGCTGGGGGAACGGCTGGCCGCCGCGGGTCAGGAGGTCCGGCGGGACGATGTGATCGCCCGGTCGGGACCCGAAGGCCCCTGGGGGATGACAGGTTTGTATCTGGAAATCCGGCGCCACGGGGAGCCGCTCGACCCCCTCCCGTGGCTCCGCCAGAGCGGGCGCCGGAGTTCCGTGACGGAGAAGAAAAAATGACGTTGTCGCTCGATCGCAAAGTGCTCGTGGTGATCTCCGCTCTCGTGGTCGTCCTGACCCTGGCGGGCGGACTGGCCGGCAAGACCTCCGCGGTCGAAGGCACCTACGACTACCTCAAGGTCTTCAACGAGGTCCTGTACCTGTCGGTCAACAACTATGTCGAGCCGACGCAGATCGAAGCCCTGATGGACGGCGCCTACCGCGGCATGCTCGAGACCCTCGATCCCGGCAACGAGTACCTCGACGCCCGTGAGTACGCGCGCGCCTCGAAGGGCGATGCCGCCGGCACCGCCGACATCGGCCTGCGGGTCTCGAAGCGGCACGGCTACATCGTCATCGTGTCGGCGCTCCCGGGAAGCCCGGCCGCCGCGGCCGGGTTGAAGACCGGCGACGCCATCCTGACCATCGACACCAAGCCGACACGGCTCATGGGTGTGTGGCAGGCCGAGCAGGCGCTGCGCGGCAAGCCCGGCACGAAGGTGACGCTCGGCCTGAGCCCGTCGGAAGGCGGAGATCGCAAGGAGCAGGCGCTCGAGCGCAAGGTCATCGCGATCCCCGCTCCGGCCGGCAAGATCGCCGAGACCGGTGTCGGGACGGTCCGCATCCTCGGCCTGCGCGATGGGGATGCGCGCCGGGTCGACCAGGCGATCGCGGGACTGCGCGAGCAGGGGATGAAGCGGCTCCTCCTCGATCTGCGCGGCTGCACCTCGACCTCCCTGGCAGAGGCGATCGGGGTCGCCAGCCTCTTCATGAAGGACGGGGTCGTGGTGACGGTCGCCGACCGGCATGACGGCGACAAGGCCTACCGCACCGACGGGCGCAAGCGCTCCTGGAGTGGCCCGATGGTCGTCCTCGTGGACGAGGGAACGAGCCGCTCGTGCGAGGTGGTGACCGCGGCGCTGCGGGACGGGCTCGGAACGCCCGTCGTCGGCGAGCGCACCTGGGGCGCGGGGACGGTGTCGAGCCTGCTTCCGCTTCCGAACGGAGACGGCCTGTTCCTCGCCACCGGCCTGATGCAGTCGCCGGCCGGCAAGGAATGGAACGCCAAGGGGCTCGATCCGGATCTCGCCATCCCGTCGGACACCGAGGACGGCAAGGACACGCAGAGGCAGAAGGCCATCGATTACCTGAAGGGCGTCACCCGGCAGGACGCCGCCGCCGAGCTGCGCCTCACCCCCGGGATCCCGGTCGCGGGACTTCATCCCGGCGCCGAACGGAAGCCCCGCGCGCGCTCGAACGACGGCCGGACCTACCTCGCGGAAGAGCAGGTCCCGACCCCCGTTCGCGAAGCCGCCTGAACCTGTTCCCGGCAGCCGTTTCGAGGCCATTTCCCGGGAAATTCTGAGCCCGGGCCGCGCTGGACGCCCCCCCACCTCAAACCTATATTGAGGCCCCGGTCCGAGGCCGCGCCCAATCCGCGCGGCCCTGCTCGCCGGGGGGGCGCGGCCGATCGTGAGCATCCCGAAGAACATCGGCCGTTACGAAATCGTCGAGGAGGTCGGGCGCGGCTCGATGGGCGTCGTTTACCGCGCCCGCGACCCGCGGCTCGGTCGGATCGTCGCCCTCAAGTGCGTCGCCTTCTCCTTTCCGCTCGCCCCCGGTGAAGAAGAGGAGTTCCTCGGCCGCTTCTACCAGGAAGCGCAGATCGCCGGGCGCCTCAGCCACCCGAACATCGTCACCATCCACGACGTCGGCACACGCGAGACCGAAGGGACCGCCTTCATCGCGATGGAGTATGTGACCGGCACCAACCTGCAGGAACTGCTGGCGGGGGGCGGGCGGCTGCCGATCCCTCAAGTCGCGGACGTGGCGCGGCAGGTCGCCGACGCCCTCGACTACGCCCACGGCTGCGGCGTGGTCCATCGCGACATCAAGCCCGGCAACATCGTGCTCACCACCGGCGGGCAGGTGAAGGTCCTCGACTTCGGCATCGCGCGGGCCCCGACGGGGGACGGGACGAAGCCGGGCCGGCTGCTCGGCACGCCGAACTACATGGCCCCGGAGCAGGTCACCGGCGGGAAGATTGACGGCCGCGCCGATCAGTTCTCGCTGGCGGTGACGCTGTACCACCTGCTCACCGGCGAGCGTCCGTTCGTGGGGGAGAGCCTCACCGCCATCTCGTACCAGGTGGTCAACGTCACGCCGCCTCCGCCCTCGCGCCTCAATCCCGCGGTGCCGGCCGACGTGGACCGGATTCTCGGGCGCGGCCTCGCGAAGACCGCCGCCGAACGCTATCCCGGCTGCCACGACCTGGCGGAGGAATTCACCGCCTCGCTCGCCACCTGGAAGGAAGCGGCCGACCGCGCCGCGCCGCGCACGCTCGTCGCGGCGACCGGCGCCTCGAAGCTCAGTTCCGCCGGAACCGGGGGCGGACGCGGGATCGCGGGAATCCTCGCGGGGGCGGGACCCGGAGCCGTGGCCGGCTGGACGTTGTTCCTCGGCGCCCTGGGCATCCTGGCGTTGTCGCCCTACCTCGTGAACGCCGTGACGCGCCGCGACAAGACACTGCCCGCGGCGGCCGCAGCAACCGATCGGCCGATCGAGCGCCCGGAGCGCACGGGGGAGCGCTCGTCCGAGAACGCCCCGGATCGCCCGGAGGAGCGCCCCGCGTCGACGGCGGTCGCCCCGCCCTCCTGGCTGCGTCTGCCGCCGACGCCCGCTCCGGCGCCGCCGCCGGCGGCGAAGCCCGCGGCCAGACCGACGGGCACGCTGAGCCTGAGCTTCCAGCACAAGTTCGAGAGCGGCATCCTGACGGTGCGCGTCGATGGAACGGAGGCGCTGCGCGAGCGGCTCTCGAGCAAGAGCGGGAAGTCCCTGTGGAAGAAATCACTCCCGGTCGCCCCGGGACGCCGGCGCATCGAGACCCGCGTGCAGGGGAACAGCGGCACCGACTTCGATGTCATCGAAGGGATCGATCTCGACATCCACGAAAACCGGACGCAGACCCTGGCCCTGTCGATCAATCCCCTGACGCGGCGGCTCAAGCTCCGTCCGGGGGAAGAGGCGCGATGAGGAGCCGCGTTCTCACCGGAGCCATCGCTCTGGCCGCCCTCGTCGTGACTTCGGCTCCGGCGCTCGCCGGACATCGCCCCGGCGGCTCCCCCGAGCGGGCGCGCGGCTACGACGCGTATCTGCAGGCGCAGACGCTCCTCATGAGCGGGCACCCCGACCAGGCGGCGCGCGTCCTCGATGAGGCGACGACACCCGACGCGGACCCCGGACTGCTGCTCGAGGCGGCGGAGCTGCACCGCCTGCTCGATGAGCCCGAAGCGGCGCTCGGCTTCGTCGAGCGGGCGCTCGCGGCGCGTCCGGGGTGGCCCGAGGCCCTGGTGCTGCGCGCCGGAATCCGGATGGACGCCGAGGATCCCATCAGCGAAGGAACGCGTTCGGTCGCGCTGGACGATGTGCGCTCCGCGCTGCGTGCCGATCCCTCCTCGGTCGAGGGCGGGAAGCGGCTTGCCGAGCTGTGCGTCGGAGCCGACTGCGCGGCCGAGGCCGCCCGGGTGCTCGCGGCGCAAGCCGGATCGGATCCGCTGCCGGCGGAACGGGCGCTCCTCCTGGCGCGGCTCGACCTCGACCTGGGCCGCGGCGACGCGGCGGTCGCTCTCCTCCGGGGCATCATCGCCTCCGATCCCGACAACCTCGACGCGGCGGATCTCCTCGCCACGCTCTTCGAAGGCACGCACCGCTACGAGGACGCCATCGCCGTGTACGCGGGGATCCTCGATCCGGAGCACCCGTCGGGGGCGATCCTCAAGCGGGTCGCGTTGCTGCAGATGGAGCTCGACCGCACCGGCGACGCCGTCGAGACCCTGCTCGCGGCCGAAGAGGCGGATCCCGGCGACTACCGCATCCGGCTGCTTCTCGCCCAGGTGCGCGACAACGCCGGCGACAGCGAGGGGGCGCGCGCCGACTGCGAGCGCTTCCTGCTGATCGAACCGGAGAACCTCGACGGTCTCTTCGAGCGCGCCCGCCTCATGCGCCGGCAGGGTGAGTCGGCCGCAGCACGCCGCGCCTTCGAGGACCTCATCGAGCGCGCCTCGACCCGTCCGGTCCCCGAGCCGCAGAAAACCACCATGCTGACGGTGGCGTGGGCCCAGGTCGGTGTCCTCGCCGCGTCGGCGCGCGACTGGGACGGCGCGGCGGAGGCCCTGGAGCATGCCGTCCGCCTGGCGCGCGAACCCCAGGACGATCTGCTGCGCCTGCTGGCCCGGGCCCACCTCGAGCGTGGCGACACCGAGGCCGCCGACCGCGTGGCGCGCGCGGGACTTCAAGCCCGACCAGGGACCGACCTGTTCGAGATCCTCCTGGCCGAATCGATGCTGGTGCGGGGCGAGGTCCCGCAGGCGACAGCCGAGTTCGAGGCGATCCTCGCGCGCCACGATCACGCCGTGGAGACGACGCTCGGGATCGCCGACACGCTGATGCGCCGACATCACTACGCGGAGGCGGCGCCCTTCCTCGCCGAGGCGCTGCGGCGCCAGCCGGGCGACGATCGCCTGCTGTTCGCGCAGGGCGCGGTGGCGGAGCGGCTGGGCCGCTTCGACGAGGCGGAGCGCTCGCTGGGCCGCGCCGTGGTCGCCAATCCCAACAACGCGATGGCGCTGAACTATCTCGGCTACATGCTGGCGCAGCGCGGACGGCGGCTTCCCGATTCGGTGCTGTACGTGCAGAGGGCGGTGGCGCTCGACCCGGAAAATCCCGCCTATCTCGACAGCCTCGGCTGGGCCCTCTTCAAGCTCAACCGCTTCGCCCCGGCCGAGGAGATGCTGCGCACCGCCCTGCGCTACGATTCCTTCGATCCGGCGATCCGGGATCATCTGGGCGACCTGCTCGTCGTCACCGGACGCGCGGCGGAGGCGATGCGGGAATGGGAGGCGGCGATCGCGAACGGTCACGAAGAGGTGGAGCGAATCCGCGCCAAGGTCTCGCGCGCCCGCCGCACCCTCGGCACCGGCCACTAATCCTCCTCGCCACACCGCTGCTGGCGCTCGGCCTCGCGGGCTGTGCGTCCGGCGGAGCGAGGCCTTCCACCGGACCCGAAGAATCGATCGACGGCACGCGCATCCTCTATGAAGGGCGCAGCGAGGCGCCGGGGGAGTCGCACCGCTTCCGGCTTGCGGTCGCGCTCGGACCGCCGGATCGCCTGCGTCTCGAGGTCCTGCCGCCGGTCGGCGGGGCCCGTCTGGTGGTGATCGCCGATGACCGCAGGCTCATCGCGCTGGACCCGGCCCGTCGGCGCGCCGAAATCTGGGACCCGGCGGCGCAGGGAGTGAAGCGTCTCCTCGGCGCCGCGCTTGGAACCCGGGAGATGCACCTTCTTCTCGAAGGCGGCCCTTTCTGTCCGTCCGATGCATCGCCGCCGGAATGTCCCTTCGGGACCGGCCGCTTTCGTCCCGCGGACGCGGCGAACCCGGATCGGGGCGGCACCATCCTCGACTCCACGGATCAGGCGCTGCTGGTCGTCGAGTATCCCGACCCCGCCGACGTGGGGGAGAAATGGGCCCGCAGCCTCCGCCTGCGCCGCCCCGGGGAGGACGCGAGCCTGCTCCTGAAGCGCACCTCGGGACCCGGCGCCGCCCGCCTGGATGCGTCCCTGTTTTCGACGCAACGCCCGGCGCAGTTCGAGCCGGGCTTGGTGCTGGGAGAGAAGGGTCTCTCGACCGCGGTCGGGGACGCGGAGGCGGCGCCTTGAACACCATCCGCGTTGAGGCGTGCGCCAAGATCAACCTCTTCCTCAAGGTCCTCGGGAAGCGCCCCGACGGCTTCCACGACATCTTGAGCCTGGCGCAGAGCGTGTCGCTCGCCGACGAGATCGCCGTCACCCGGGTTCCGCGAGGGCTTTCGCTCGTCGTGGAAGGGGACGACGAGGTCCCGTTTGGACCGGACAACCTGGTCCTGAAGGCCGCCCACCGCCTGCTCGGTCCGGACCCGGCCCCCGGCGCCTCCTTGACGCTGATCAAGAGGATTCCTCGGGGGGCGGGGCTGGGCGGGGGGAGCAGCGACGCGGCCGCGACCCTCCTGGGGATGGACCGACTCTTCGGCCTTGGCCTGCCACCCACCGAGCTGCACCGGCATGCCGAGTCCCTGGGGTCCGATGTCCCCTTCTTTCTGGCCGGGGGAACCGCCCTTCTCAAAGGACGGGGGACGGAGGTCGAGGAGCTGGTGGATCTCCCCCCCCTCGAGGTGCTGATTCTCGACCCGCGCCGCCCCCTGTCCACGGCGGCCGTCTACGCGCAGGTGCAAGAGCCGTTGACACTTGCGGTCAAACCCGCTAGCATTCCCGGCTTCGGGCGCATCCTGCAGGAACCGTTGTCCTCGGTGCGGCTCGGCAACGATCTCGAGACGCACGCTGCGCGACTCTGTCCGGACATCGCGGCGATGCGGGCGTGGCTTCTCGGGAACGGAGCTCAGGCCGCGGCCATGAGCGGCAGCGGATCGGCCGTCTTCGGGTTGTTCGCGGCGACGGACGAGGTGCGGGAAGCGGCCCGGAAGGCGGCGCGGGAAGGATGGCGGGCACTGCCGTGCCGTTCACGGCAGCGCAGCGGGATCGAGGCGGGTCGTTTTTCCGCCCGGTAAGTCCAGGGGCGGACCACCGGTCTTCAAGGCGTTCGCTTCCATCGTCATCAACGGCTGACTGAGGATCGGCGGTATCGCGATCCTCAGCGGACAGACCGGGCTGTTCGGAAGGGCCTGGCGCGTGATTGGGGCGTCGTCAAGCGGTAAGACACTGGACTTTGGATCCAGCACCGGAGGTTCGAATCCTCCCGCCCCAGCCAGCGGCCGGGGCGGGCGGGGGACGAGGCGATGACAGCGGCGGGCGTGGACGGCGATCT
>DASYQE010000368.1:0-2989 GCA_036005805.1 Candidatus Polarisedimenticolia bacterium
TCGTCGGCCAGGCGGCGGACGGCCGGGAGGCGGTGCTGATGACCCGCGAGCTGGAACCCGACGTGGTGATCATGGACATCTCGATGCCGGAGCTGAACGGCATCGAGGCGACCCGCATCATCACCGGCGAGAACCCGCACGCGAAGATCATCGCCCTGTCGATGCACCAGCAGGAGGAGATGGCCTCCGCCATGCTGGCGGCCGGCGCCAAGCGTTACTTCACCAAGGGGGGGCCGACGGAGGACCTGGTGCAGGCGGTGCGCGAGCTGGGGGCCGCGGCCGCCGCGGACGGGAGCCGCGCCGGGCGCGCGCCCGCATGAAACGTGCCGCGGCCTACCTCGCGATCGGGGTCGCCACCGCGGCGGCGATCGTCGGCCGGCTGCTGCTCAATCCCCTGCTCGGCGATCGCCTGCCGTTCATCACGCTGTTCGGCGCGGTGGCGCTGGCCGTCTGGATCGGCGGCACCTTCCCGGCCGTCCTGGCGGCGATCGCCGGGTACGCCTTCATCGAGCGGTTCGTCATGCGGCTCGATCCGACCGGGGCGCTCGCCCCCGGCAGCCCCGGCGGGACGGTGGCGCTTCTCGCCTACGCCTTCACCTGTCTGCTCATCGTCCTTCTCGGCTCGGGGATGCGCCGCGCCCGGCGGCGCGCCGTGGCGGCGGCGCAGGAAGTCGGCCACCAGAAGGTGCGCCTCGAGTACGAGGTGGCCGAGCACCGGCGCACCGAGAGCGCCCTGCGCCGCAGCGAAGCCGACCTCGAGATGGTCGCCGACCGGACACCGGTCGCCCTGACCCGCTGCAGCCGCGACCGGCGCTTTCTCTTCGTCAACCGGGCCGCCGCTGATCTGCTGGGCCGTTCCCCCGCCGACGTCATCGGCCGGCCGGTCGAGGAGGTCCTCGGACCGGAGGGCTATGCCGCCATCGCGCCCCACGTCGAGCGCGTCCTTGCCGGGGAGCCGGTCGAGTTCGAGACGGAGATCTCCTACGCCGGCCGCGGCCGGCGCTTCGTGCAGGTCGCCTACACCCCCGACCTCGACGAGGTGGGTGAGGTGGCCGGCTGGTTCGCCTCGGTGCAGGACGTCTCCGGGCGCAAGGAGGCCGAGACGGCGCTCCAGGAGCGGGAGCGGCACTTCCGGACGCTCGTCGCCTCCACCAGCCAGTCCACCTGGCAGTACCGCCCCGGCGGCGAGCCGGTCCGGCAGATCAGCGAAGAGGCCGCCTCGTGGTGGCGTGCCTTCACCGGCCAGACGGAGGAGCAGCACCTGGCCCGCGACGGCACCGGCTGGCTCGACGCCGTGCACCCGGACGATCGCGACGTGGCGTGGCGCCACTGGACGGAGATCCGCGCGGTGAAAGGACCGACCGCCGCCGTGTTCCGCGTGCGCCGCGCCAGCGACGGCGCCTGGCGCTGGCTCCAGGTGCGGGGCGTGCCGATGCAGGGGCCCGACGGCGTCGTCAACGCCATGGGCGGGACTCTCACCGACATCACCGAGCAGCGCGAGGCCGAGCAGGCGCGGCGCGACAGCGAAGAACGCTTCCGCCTGCTCGCCGACGCCGCCCCGGTCCTGGTCTGGCTGTCGGGGCCCGACAAGCAGTGCACCTGGTTCAATCGTGCCTGGCTCGAGTTCACCGGCCGGACGATGGAGCAGGAGGTCGGGTCCGGGTGGTCGCAGAACGTGCACCCCGACGACCTCGAGCGCTGCCTTGCGACCTACGTCGAGGCGTTCGACGCCCGCCGCCCCTTCTCGATGGAGTACCGGCTGCGGCGGCACGACGGCGAGTTCCGCTGGACCCTGGACCACGGCGTGCCGCTGCACAATCCGGACGGATCGTTCGCCGGCTACATCGGCTCCTGCATCGACATCACCGACCGCAAGGCCTCGGAGGACTCGCTGCGCGAGGGGGATCGACGCAAGGACGAGTTCCTCGCGACGCTGGCCCACGAGCTGCGCAACCCGCTCGCCCCGGTGCGCAACGCCATCGAGGTGCTGCGCCTCAAGGGTTCCCCCACCCCCGAGGTGCAGTGGGCGCGCGAAGTGATCGATCGGCAGATGCGCCAGATGGCGCGCCTCATCGACGACCTGCTCGACGTGTCGCGCATCACCCGCGACGTCCTCGAGCTGCGGCGGGAGCGGGCCGATCTGGCGACCGTGCTCAACGCCGCCATCGAGACGAGCCAGGGGCTCATCGAGACCTCCGGACACTCGCTCGAAGTCACCCTCCCCGGCCAGCCGATCTTCCTGAACGCCGACGTCACCCGCCTGGCGCAGGTTTTCTCCAACCTGCTGAGCAACGCCTCGAAGTTCTCCGATCCCGGCAGCCGCATCACGCTCCACGCCTCGCGCCAGGGGGACCAGGTGGTGGTGCGGGTGAAGGACGACGGCATCGGCATCCCGCAGGAGATGCAGCCGCGCATCTTCGACATCTTCGTGCAGGTGGACCGCTCGCTCGAACGGTCGCAGGGAGGGCTGGGGATCGGCCTGACGCTCGTCAAGCGCCTGCTCGAGCTGCACGGCGGGGCCATCGAGGTGATGAGCGACGGGCGGGGCAAGGGGAGCGAGTTCATCGCCCGGCTACCGGTGGCGCCGGCCGATGCGGTCGAGGCCCCGGCGCCCCGTTCCACGGTGGAGCGCAAGGCGCCGGCGCGCGGCCGGGTGCTCGTCGCCGACGACAACCAGGACGCCGCCGCGAGCCTCAGCGCCCTGCTCGGCCTGCTCGGCTACGAGACCCGCACCGCCAGCGACGGCGCGGCCGCCGTCGCGGCGGCGGAGGAGTTCCGCCCCGCCGTGGCGCTGCTCGACATCGGCATGCCGAAGACCAACGGCTACGACGTGGCGCGCCACATCCGGCGCCAGGACTGGGGCAAGGACGTGGTGCTGCTCGCCGTGACCGGCTGGGGGCAGAAGGAAGACCGCGACCGCACGCTGGCCGCCGGCTTCGACCACCATCTCGTCAAGCCGGTCGATCCCGACGTCCTGGCGAACCTGCTC
>DASYQE010000369.1:0-8720 GCA_036005805.1 Candidatus Polarisedimenticolia bacterium
GGAGGCGCCGCCGGAGCCGGCGGAAGGCTCGGCTCCCCCGCCGCCTCCGCGGGAGCGCTCGCGGCGTCCCTTCGGTCGCGGACCGCATCACAACTCCTCCCGGCGCTGACGCGCGTCGCGCCCGGGAGTCGCTTCGACGCGGCGCCGTGACGCCGCGGGGAGGGTGCACTTGAGGCTCGGTGCCTGGCTCCTGAGTCGCGGCAAGATCAGCGAGGATCAGCTGCAGCGGGCGCTGCAGCACCAGCAGTTCTTCGGCGGACGGCTGGGCAGCAGCCTGATCAAGCTCGGTCACATCGACGAGGACGTCCTCGGCGCCTATCTGTCCGACGTCGCGGGCGCCCCGTACGCCCCGCCCAGGCGGCTCCAGGCGGTCCCCCCCGAGGTGGTGGCGCTCGTGCCGGCCCGTCTCGCCAGCCAGTACCGCGTCGTCCCGCTCGAGCTCGAAGGGCGCCGCCTGCGTCTCGCGATGCGCGATCCCAAGGACCTCATCGCGCTGGACGAGATCGCCTTTCTCACGGGCATGATGATCGAGCCTTACGTCGCCACCGACTTCCGGATCCAGCAGGCCCTGCAGCGCTACTACCAGGTAAGTCCGGGCCAGGAGGCGCTGCCGGTCGCCGGGGCCGCCGGGATCGCCCCTCCGACGTCGGTCCGCGCGCCCGCCCCCGCGCCGAAGACGGAGGACCCGGCCGCGCCGGCGCCGATGGGTTTCGACGGATATCCGATCGACGCGGATCCGGGGTCGATCCTGATGCCGCCGGTCCCGGCCACGGGATCGCCGGCAGGCCCGCGCGATGCCCCACCGCCTCCGACCTCGCTCGAGCAATGGCGCCAGGCGCAGGACGACATCCCGGAGGACATCCCGGAGCCGGACCCGCGGTGGGCGACGCCCCCCGCGCCGCTCCCGGCGCCGGGCCTGGCGGTGCGGCCGGTCGCGTTCGCGCCCGCCCCGGAGCCTCTCGTCAGGACCGCCCCGGTCGCGGTCGTGACGCCGATCGTCCCCGCTTCCTCCATCGCCCCGCCCGCCGCCGAAGGGGAGACGATCGCAGACGCGGCGAACCTCGAGGCGGCCGCCCTGCGCCTGCAGCGGGCGGAGACGCGCGACGACGTCTTCGCGGTCATCCTCGATTTCGTGTCGGCGCGCTTCCGCCGCACGGCGCTCTTCGTGGTGCAGGGGGATCGGGTGACCGGATGGAGCGGCCGCGGCGAGGGGATCGAGCCGATCCGCGTGCGGCAGGTCACGGTGTCGCTCGACCGGCCTTCTCTCTTCAGCTTCTTCCGCGGCGGGGTCGACTCCTACCACGGACCGGTGGCCGATCAGCCGGCGAACACCCGCTTCTACCTCGACCTCGGGTGCCCGCCGCCGGCACGCGCCCTGCTCCTGCCGCTGCGGATCAAGGACCGGCCCGCCGTCATTCTCTATGCCGACAACGCCGGTGAAGCCGGCGCCGCCCTGGACGTCACCCCGCTGCGGCGGCTGCTGGCCAAGGCGTCCCTGGCGCTCGAGATTCTCATCCTCAGGACCAAGATCCTGACCGTGTGATCGACGCGGCCCTCTCCTCCCCGCTGACCGACGAGGAGGGGGATCTGCTCCTGCGGCTGGCGCGCCGGGAGGTGCACTCCGCGGCCGCCGGCCACCCTCCCTGCCCGCCGGGGCCGTCCCTCCCCGCGGCGTTCGCGGCGCGGCGGGACGTCTACGTCACGCTCACGCTCGAAGGCCGGCTGCGCGGCTGCATCGGCACCTGGAAGGCGGGGAGGACCCTGGCGGAGAACCTGGCACGCGCCGCCCGCGGCGTCGCGCGCGAGGATCCCCGCTTTCCCCCCGTCGAGACGCGCGAGGTCGGCCGCCTCGCCATCGAAGTCACGGTGCTCGATCCTCCGAAAGTGATCGCGGGGCCCGGCGATCTGTCGATGGGACGGCACGGCGTCAGCGTGTCGCACCGGTCCGGCTGCGGGCTGCTGCTCCCTCAGGTCGCGATCGAGCACGGACTCGGACCGGAGGAGTTCCTGGGCCTGGCGTGCCGGAAGGCCGGCCTCCACGCCGAGGCCTGGCGCAGGGACACGATCCTCGAGGCGTTCTCGGCGCGGGTGTTCCGCGAGCCGGGTGTTCCGCGCGACCCGCGGGATGCCTAGTCGAGCTCGACCGGGGCCCCGACGGTGAACTCGCGGATCGAGTAGATCACCTTCGCGGTCGCGGTGTGCTCGGCCGTGGTCATGACGATCATCTGGGCGACCGGCAGCGACGGGAACACGTCCCGGTCGTCGTCCCAGTGCGCGTCCCGGCTCGTGAAGACCTCGTTCTGGTACTTGAAGTGATAGTCAGGCATGTGGCCCAGGCGATCGCGCACCACCGGAGCGAAGGCGGTCAGGGTCGCGCCCGGGGCGATGCCGTCCTCGCTGCCCAGGTCGATCGAGACGACGTCGCCGGTGGCGACGCGCACCGCCAGGTCCTTGGTGTGGATGACGGAGCCGGTCGGCTTGCCGTTCGGCTCGACCCGCAGGCGCTCGAACCGCGGCATCGGTCCCTCGGGGACTTCCTTGAGGTCCACCGCCTTCAGCTCGTCGCCGACGCGCATCTCGTCGCACGCGAAGGTGACGGTGGCGATCGCGGTGTCGTCGAGGACCTTGAGGATCCGCAGCTCGCCCAGGCGCTTCGAATAGACCCCCTCGGTGCGGCCGGTGATCGGGTGCAGGACCTTTCCTTCACGCGTGACGATGGTGAAGGTCGCGCCCGGCTTCATCCGCTCGTCGTTCTTCCCCTTGTTCAGGTACACGAGGGAGCCGAGGGTGACCGTGTCGTAGCCCGGCTCCTCGTTCTCGGCGATGAACAGGTCCGCCCGCTTGTTGTCCTCGGTGATGAAGCCGCTGCAGCGCAGGTCGTCCCATTCCACCATCCGACCTGAGGAGAAGCCGTCGTGATGATCGTGCGACGGAGCCGGCGCGGGAGACTCGGCCGGCGCCTCGGCCTGGAGCGGCGCCTCGGGGTTGTCCGGCCCGTTCAGGGGACCGAGATCGGTGTGCGGCGCTCCTTCCTGTCCCTGCGGCACGATCTCCGTCGGGACCGCTCCCGGACCGCTCACCACCACCGGGCGCGGCGGCAGGAGCAGCGGGTCGCCCGGGTAGATCCAGTGCGAGTCGAGGATATAGCGGTTCTCGTTCCAGAGCTGCGGCCAGAGCCACGGGTTGTTGTAGGTGATGTCGGCAAGCCCCCAGAGGGTTTCCCCGGGGACGATGATGTGCACGGTCGCGCCGGGCGCGAACGACTCGGGATCCGGCGGAGCCCAGGGCGTCCAGTGGTCCCCCACCTTGCGCAGAGTCTTCGGTGGCGCCGTATTGGTGTCGGGCGGAACCGCGACCGATCCGGTCTGGGCAGCGGCGGCGTCGGGCTCGGCGGCGGGCGTGGTCCCCGGCAGGCTCACCAGGGCGAACACCGCGAGCAACGACGCGGGCACGGCGTTTCTGGAGATCGGCATCGTCTTCTCCCCCTGCGACCCGCCGCGACGCGCGGCAGGGCATGGACCGCTCCAAAAATAGGTTCCATGAGGATGAAGTCAAGGTCCGGACCCCGGTCGGGCGGCCGGTTACGGGATCGCGATCAGCGCCCCTGCAGGAGGGGCGCGAGAACCGGGTCCGCGGCGAGGACGCCCGGAACGGCGCCGGCCGCAAGCGCGGCGTCGATCTCGCGCCGCGCCTCTCCGATCCTCCCGGCGGCCGCCAGGAGCCGCGCTGCTTCGAGCCTTCCCTCGACGCAGCCCGGTTCGGACGCCAGGGCGGCCCGGAGCGTTTCGATGGCACCCGGGACATCCCCCGCGGCGCGCCGGACACGGGCTTCCGCCAGCCGCGCGCGGCACGAGCCGGGCGCGAGCGCGACGGCGCGCTCCGCCTCGGCGCGCGCCGGATCGACGAGCCCCCGCGCCAGGAGGATCAGGGACAGATCGGCCCGCCAGTCGGCGCGGGCCGGGGACAACCGCAGGGCCTGCCGGTAGTCCTCGATGGCCGCATCGAAGCGGCGCCGCTCCGCGTGCAGCGCGGCCCGCGAGGCGAGCGCCTCCGCCGGCAGGGGGCCGGCCCGCTCGGCCTTCTCCCATTCCGCCAGCGCCCCGGCTTCGTCCCCGGCCCGCAGGCGCAGCTGCGCGATCGCGGCCCGCGCCCCGACGAGATCGGGGTCCAGCCGGAGCGCCGCCTCGAAATCCGCGCGCGCCTCCGCGTCGTGTCCCGCGGCCGATCGGGCAAGCCCGAGGTCGTACTGCAATGCGGCGCTCCACGGGGCGCGGCGCGCCGCGTCCTCGAAGAGCCGCACCGCCACCTCCGGCCGGCCGGTGAGAGCGAAGAACAGACCCGCCCCGGTCTCCCCCGCCGGGATCGGCTGGCGCGGCACGAGTCTGCGGAACCATCCGGGAAGTGGATCCTGGGAGACCGCGCGATGCTCCGCGGCCTGCGCCTCGAGGAGCAGGCGCGGCGCCGGATCCTCCCGATCGGAGTCGGCCGCCGCCGACGCTCTGCCTTCCGGGTCACGCCGCAGGAAGAGGGCCGCCTCGAGATCCACGTGCGCGAGGGTCCAGTCCGGGGAGGCGGCGAGATGCCGCAGGAGCGGCGCCGCGTCGGGAGCGTCGCGGTGACTCCAGAGCACCAATCCGATGTCGCGCGCGCGCGCTTCCGCTTCGAAGCGCGCCGGATCCTCCTGCGCCTGCAGCCAGGTCGTGAAGAGGCGCCCGGAGTGAACCTCGAGCCGGCCGTCGATGTAGGTGCGCCGCTCCGGCCACCAGCGCCAGGCGAGGTAGCCGCCGTCGGCGAGATCGTGAAACGCCTGTCCGGCCGGACGCAGGCGGGCCACCAGACCGGCCGCGGTCTCGGGGAACACGCCCGGCGCGAGACCGATCCCGAAAGCCCGCTGCGTGCCGTCGCGCGCGTAGAGGCGGTTCGAGACGATCCCCCCCAGAAGGCCCAGCGCGGCGAGGGCGGCGCCGACCGTCACGACCAGGCGCGCCCCTCGTTCGAATGGAACGCGGGCGGCCGCTCCTGCCAGCCTTCGCTCCAGATCCCGCCACGCCGCGGAGGCGGCGGGCGCCGCGCAGGGAATGGTGACGATGCCGAGGAGCGGCATGTTGCGCCGGGCGAGGAGCGCGAGCGCGACGAAGGCGGCGAGCAGGAGCGCGTCCGCTGAAGCGAGCGCCCGGCGCCCGAGGAACACCGCGCCGGCGATCAGCGTGAGCAGGAGCGCCAGGGCGGCGACCGACGTCGTCTCGCCGTAGCCGGAAAACGGCGACTGGAACTCGGCGATACGGTGGGCGAACATCGTCTCCCCGGAAATCCGCTCGAAGAGCAGCGTCCGCGCGAGGCGCCAGGCCTCGAAGCCGTACGGGGTGACAAGCGTCGCCAGGGTCGCAAGCCCCGCGAGCATCGCCAGGAAACCCGGCGCTCCGGGCGCCAGCGCCCTTTTGGGCGCCGCGCGAGCGTCAGGCTCCGGCGCGCGTCCCAGCCGCTGATCGATGACGTCTCCGGCGATCACCAGCAGGAAGGCCGCGAACCCGGCCGCGACGAGACTGTGGACGTTCGCCCAGAGGGCGAAGAGGACCGGAACGAGCCAGAGCAGAGCCGGATGACGCCGCCGCTCACCCAGCAGGACGAGCAGGACCGCGAGAAGCAGGAAGGAGACGATCTCCGGCCGCAGCGTGAACCGCTCCTGCGCCGCCACCACGGCCGGCAGGGCCAGGAGCGGCGCCGCCAGGGTGGGCTGCCGGCGCGCGGCGGCGCAGAGGGCCAGGGCGAAGGCGGTCGTGACGATCGCCACCTTGAGGACGTCCAGAAGGGCCCAGCCCCCGGCCGCGTGGGCCGACGCGGCCGCCACCTGGAAGAGCCACGTGGTGTCGATCCAGGCAGACCCGGCCGAGGTGAAGGTGAACTCATCGACGCGGGGCACATGGCCGGTTTCGATCATCCTCCGGCCGGCGAGGAGGTGCCAGAAGAAATCGACCTCGGCGAGCGGCGTGAGGCAGAACGCCGCCGTCACCGCCAGCACCAGAAACCCCAGGATGCGTCGCGCCGTCATGCGGGGCGGGACCCCGGATCGCGATGGAACAGGCTCAGGGAGGCGTCCCCGTAGCGGTAGGTGCGTCCGGGCCGGAGCCCCGCTTCCTCCGGAAGCGACGCGTCCTGCCCGCTGCGATGCTCGCGCACCAGGATTCCCGTCGGGGCCAGGAGCGAGGCTGCCAGGACGAGCACCTCGGCTGCGACGCTCTCGTCCCAGGGAGGATCGAGGAAGACGATGTGGAACCGGTCTCCCCTTCCCGTGAGCCGCCGCAGGGCGGCGCCCGCCGCCTCCTCCAGGATCTCGGCCGATCCGGTGCGCGCCACGCGCGCGACATTGGTGGCGAGAATCCGCGCCGCCGCCCGGCCCCGCTCGACGAAAATGCTGCGGGCCGCGCCGCGGCTCAGAGCCTCGAGTCCGACGGCGCCGGTCCCGGCGTAGAGATCGAGAAAGGCGGAGTCCGGGACCCGCGCGCCCAGGATGTCGAAGAGAGCCTCGCGGACCCGGGCGGGCGTGGGGCGGACCCCCGCCACCGACTCCCCCTGGAGACGGCGGCCACGATCCGCACCGCCGAGAATCCTCAGGCCGGCCACGAGGCGGGGGCGCGGCAAACGGCTCCGTCCTGCAGGCCGCGCCGGTCGTCTGTCACGGGAGGGGACTATACACCGCGAGCATCGTCCTTCCTTTTCTTGACTTGCCGTCATCCCGCCGGTAGCATTCCGCGGCCCGGGGGGGCTCCAGCAGGAGATTGATGCTTCGTTCACGCCGGCGGCCGGCGGTGCAAGCCGCCGTCGCCGCCATGGTCCTCGCCGCCGCGTTGTCCGGGCCCGCACCGGAAGCGCGGCCGCTCTTCCGCCCGCGTCCCGGCCCGATGGATCACCCCCTGGCGATCGCGGCCGCCGACTTCGACCGGGACGGCAAGGGCGATCTCGCCGTCGTGGAATACCAGGCGGCGGTCATCGATATCCTCGTCGGTCGTGGTGACGGAACCTTCGCGCCGCTTCCCCAAGGCCCCGCCGGCGTCGGCACCACCACCTTCTTTTCCCTGACGACCAACGGTCCGTTCGAAATCATCGTGACCGACCTGAATCCGAACGACGCCGACTCGGACACCATTCCCAACGCCAGCGACAACTGTCCCAATTTTCCCAATGGCCCGAAGCTGGGAACCAGCTCGCAGCTCGACGCCAATATGAACGGTGTCGGGGATGCGTGCGAGAAGCTGATCGCGAAGGATCCCGACGGGAAGCTCGACGACCCGGTGGACACGGACGGGGACGGTGTCCTCGACTACGACCCGGCCCCCGGCTCGACGCACCGGCTGGACAACTGCCCGAACCTGCCCAACCCGCGCCAGGAGGACGCCGAAACGGCGGCAGGGACCGACACGTTGTGCGGCACCAAGGACGACAACACCCTGCTCTTCGGCGCTGACCTCAAGTGCGGCACGGCGGACGACCGGGTGGGAGACGGCGTCGGGGACGCCTGCGAGACGAGCCCGGACCTCGTGGTGCTCACCGCGGTGGTCGCGCCCACGCCGTTCGGGGCGGTGCGCGTGCGTCTGAACGACGGCTCCGGCGGCATGGTCTTGCCGCCCAACCGTGAGGCCCTGCCGACCGGGTTCGCGCCGAGCGCGATCGCGATCGCGGATGTGACCACGGACGGCATTCCCGACCTGCTGATCGCGAATGCCGGGAATGATCTCGTACAGCTGTTCCTCGGAACGGGCGACGGCCAGTTCACGGGAGGCATCGTCCTGACCACCGGCAAAGGCCCCCAGTCGGTCTTCGCGGTCGACATCGACAAGGACGACGATTTCGACCCGATCGTCGTCAACGGCGCCGATGCCACGTTGAACCTGTTCCGCAATGCCCCCGGCTCGATCCCGGCGTCGCCCACCGAGACGTTCCCGACCGCGCCGCGTCCGACCGTGCTCCTGAGCGGCGACCTGAACCGCGATAGCTACCAAGACATCGTCGTCCTTGGCCAGGGTGACCTGCTCTGCGCGGGCGGACCGCGGGACAAGCTGGCCTGCAGCGTCGACTCGGAATGCCGGAGTCTCGCCGATCCGAACGATCCGACCAAGAACGGAACGTGCAACGGAGGCACCTTCGGAACCGTGCAGGTGTTCGCCGGCGGCCCTCCCGGACCTCCGCCGGGACTCGTGGCGGGTCCGGTTGTGGATCTCGGCACGGGCCATCGCCCCCGCGCCGGCGCCCTGCGCGATCTCGATGGGGACAACCTCCTCGACCTGGTGATGGCCGATTTCACCGGCGGTGCGGTGCTTCTCCTGAAGGGGAACGGTGACGGCACCTTCGCAACCCCGCCTGTGGTGATCCCGGTGGGCGGCGGCCCCGCCGACCTCGCCTTCCTGCCTGCGAGCTCGGACCTGGCGGTTCTGGACGCGACCAACGACCGGGTCGATCTCCTGCAGTGGACCGGGACGACCTTCGCCCTGGCGCCGACCTCCCCGGCCTCGCCCTGGCGCGACACCTCGAGCATGGCCCTCATCGGCGCCGATTCGGTCGTCGGCTTCGACGCCGTCCTGCTGCAGCCGCAGGGAGCCGTGCCGAAGCCGGGGGCGCGCATCGACGTGCTCAGCGGCATCGGCGATGGGTCGTACCGGGCGACTCCCAGCGTCGTCCCCAAGGGGGCGGCGGTGGGGAACGCGTTCGCGGTCGCCGATGTGCGC
>DASYQE010000370.1:0-11899 GCA_036005805.1 Candidatus Polarisedimenticolia bacterium
CGTGTAGGTCAGGTTGGCGCCGGCGGCCACCGGATCCGGGCCGTCGGTCTTGGAGATCGCCAGGACCGGCGCCGAGGAGACCGTCGTCGTGGCCGTCGCGGCGGTCACCGGGGTCGTCTGCGCGCTGTCGATGGTCGCGCCGCTGTTGCCGAGGGTCGTCCCGTTGGCCAGGGGGCTCGCCACGTGCGCCACCAGCTGGACTGAGCCGGTGCCGCCGGCCGCGACCGCCCCGATGCTCCAGGTGACCGTCGAGCCGGAGCGCACGCCACCCGCGTTCGCCGACACGAACGTGGTGTTGGCCGGGACCGTGTCGGTCACGACGACCGAGGTGGCAGAGGCGCTGCCGGTGTTGGCGTAACTGAGCGTGTAGGTCAGGTCGGCGCCGGCCTGCACGGGATCCGGCGACTCGCCGATGGAAAGGGTCAGCAGCGGCGCCGCTCCGGCGACCCCGGAGATCTCGGCTGAATTCGAGCTGAAGTTCTTCGCCCGGTCGTACGCCTGGACCACGAAGTAATAGGTGTTGCCGGTCTGAAGGCCGGGCACGGTGTAGGTGGTGACGTTTCCGGCATCGATCAGGTTCGGGTGCGAGCCGGGCGACGAGCCGTAGGCGATCTGGTAGCCGGCGAGATCCGGGTCGGTGTTGGCGTTCCACAGGAGGGTGACGTCGGTGGGGCCGGCGAGCGCAGGGACCGCGGAGACGAGCGGGAGGGCGATCAGGAGCGCGAACAGGACCGACGGTCCCGTCGTTGGCGACCTCCCGAGGCAGCCCCGCGTCTTCACCCTGTCCCCCCTCCAGGTTCACGGCGATCGAATCAGCGACGCGCCGTGACTCTGCAACGTCGGTGCCACCGGGGAGGACGGGGCAATTTGCCGCGCCGCGCGCGAAGTCTTCCTCGTGCAACCGCTTGGGTGTGTCCATCTGCAACGCAGCGCTCGTCATGCGTCTGACCGACCGTCGGCGTAACGGACGATCACGCGATGGTGATGCGCGTCACCGATGCGGGACGATGTGCCACGAAAAAGAGGCACGGCGCGCGGCAAATTCCGCTATGGAAAAACCGACGGTGACGCGTCGATGCCGGGCTCGAAGGCTGTCACCTGGGTTAGAGTAACGGCTCGATCTCGAGTGTGGCGTTTCACCCGGGGGATTCCGTGAACCGGTGGCTTCGACTCATCCTCGCGGCGGCGGCTCTCATCGCCTTCGCCGCGCCGCTCGTGCCGCTCGCGGCGGGGACCAACGCGGCGTGCGCCTGCGCGATGCGCTGCTGTTGCAGCAATCCGAAGGGTGCCGGCGAGGGGTGCCGCCTGTCTCGGCCGTGCGGCGCCGATGAGAACGCCGCCGTGCCCTCCGTCGGTTCCTTCCGGCCCGCGGTGATCGACGTGGCCGTCCCGCGCCCGGTCCCGCCCGGTGTCGTGGCGCGCGTCGCCGCCGTCTCCGATCGACAGACCCATTCGTTGTCCGAGCCGCCTCCCGTACCGCCCCCTCGCCCTCTCTCTTCCTGCTGATCGGTCGTTCCCGAGTTCCAGCGTTCCACCATTCAGGAAGACCCCGGGAGAGGGGTCCGGAGGTGTGTCGATGTGTCGTGTTCCATGGTGGGCCCGCGGTGGGCTCGCGCTGCTGGTCGTGTTCGCGGTCGTTTCAGAAGCCGCCGCCACGTGCGGCTCCGCCAACTGTTTCCTCGTCACCGGCACGCAGGAGGGGATTCCGTCCCAGGGGCGGTTCGTCGTCGATCTCTCGTTCCGCTACGTCCCGCAGGATCGGAAGCTGTCGGGGCGCGAGCACGTGGACGAGGTGATCACGCCGGCGATCGATTTCGAAGCGGAGACGATCGAGCCGGATCATCACCGCGAGATCCAGACGCTCAACGAGCTGATGCAGGTCGATCTCTCGTGGGGCGTGGCGCCGCGGCTGAGCGTGGTCGGGGCCCTGCCGATCCTGAATCGGCGATACCACGAGCACTTCGACGATGTCGGCACGCCCGAGGAGTCCTTCTCCAACGACGCCGGCACGACCGGGCTCGGAGACCTGCGCGTGGGCGTGCGCGGCGCGCTGCTGATCCACCCGCGGCGCCAGCTCATCGGCTCGCTCGGGGTGGAGCTGCCCACCGGCCCGTACCGGCTGCGTGATGACGAAGGGGTGATCGGCGAGCCGACCCTGATGCCGGGGAGCGGCTCGTACGACGTCGCGCTCGGCGTCCTGTACACGCAGCTCGTCGGCGAGCGCGGCTGGAACCTCTTCGCGTCGGGGACCTGGAAGCGCAATGGGAGGAACCCGCTCGACTACCAGCTCGGGCTGGAGCAGGTGTACGCCTTCGGCGCCGAGCGCCCGGTCGGAGCCGCGTTCTCCTGGTCGGTGCAGGCGAACGCCCGGATGACGAGCCGGGACGACTATCGCGGCGAGTCGGTGCCCTCGACCGGGGCCACGCTCCTGAACCTCAGCCCGGGCTTCAAGGTCAAAAGCGAGGACCGGGACCTGACGTTCTACCTGTACGCGCAGGTCCCGGTGTTCCAGGACGTCAACGAGGCGCAGCTCGCGCCGCGCTACGGGATGCTCTTGGGCTTATCGAAGATCTTCTGACGGGCTACTCCGCCGGGATCCAGGCGAGGGCGAGCCGCTCCACGGCGATATCCGCCTTGCGTGGACGCACGGTGATCTCCTCGGTCGCAGGGCCTGTGTCCGACTGGAGGCCCTCGATCTCCGCCTTCAGCTCGGCCTCGAGATCGGCGATGCGGCCGCGCACCGCGTCGGCGCTCTCCTGCGCCTGGCCGATGTCCTCGTGCTCGCGCATCGACCGCCCGGCGCCGCGCATCGCGGTGGTGGCGCGGCCGACGTTGCCGACGCTGCCGATCTTCCGGCCGAAGAGCGCCCCGAGGACGGTGGCGCCGACCGAGATCGCCGTCTGCATCGTCTGCTGGTTGAACTGGGCCTGCTCGCGCTCGATCCGCTGGTCGGCGCGCCTGGCCTGCTCCTGGAGGGCGGCGATCTTCGCAGCGTAACGGGCGCGGAGCTTCTCGATCTCCGCGTCGCGCCGCTCGCGCAGGAGCTGGCGCAGGCGCACCTGGAAATCCCCCGGAGTCTCGCCGGGCTTCGAGGCCAGCTTGAGATCGGGGGCGCGCAGCAGGGTCAGGGAGCGTCCCTGGTACAGCGCGTCGGACAACGCGCGGCTCCAGTCGGCGTACGACTTCGCCCGCAGCGCCGGCCCCGGCACGGAGGCATAGCGCGCCTCCGCCGGGGCGGCGGTCGAGAAGGAGCTCGGAGGCGGCGCCTCGGTCGATTCGCTCCAGGTCGGGGCCGGACGATCCGGCCCGATCGGCGCCAGCAGCCGCACCGTGCGCCATTCGTCCACGCCGTTCTTCGCGTCCACGTAATGCAGCTTCGCTTCCCCCAGGATCGCCGGGCGCAGCATCGCCGCCCCGGGCGCCGCGGCAAAGAGCTGCGGGATGTCCGGGGGAAGCGCCGGCGCCTCGGTCGCGGCGGGACCGATCGGCGCGGCCGCCGCGGCGTCCGGCGGCGCGGCGCTCGCGGTCGATCCGGCCTGGCCGGCCATGAGCGTCTGGATCTGCGGCCGGGTCAGCGGGCCGCGCAGGTACGAGAGCGTCCAGCGGGTCTGCAGCAGAGCCGGAGCGTCCTCGTGCGCATTGCTCATCAGGAAGACGCGGCTCTTGAGGCCCGCGAGCGTCCTGTCGATGGCGGCCCGATCGAAGGCGGCGCCGCGCGAAGACGTTGCCCCTTCGAGCCCCTCGATGACGCGCGCCTTGTCGCGCTCGGTCTGCAGCCGTCCCAGGAACCAGGTGCCGGCGTTGGCGAGCCCCTTGTAGTCGAGGTCCACCGGGTTCTGCGTCGCCAGCACGATACCAACCCCGAACGCCCGCGCCTGCTTCAGGAGCGTCAGCATCGGCGGCTTCGAAGGCGGGTTCGCGGTCGGCGGGAAATAGCCGAACACCTCGTCCATGTAGAGCAGGGCGCGCAGGCTCCCGGTTCCCGGCAAGGTGCGCACCCACGCGAGGACCTCGTTGAGCAGAAGCGTCACGAAGAACATCCGCTCCGCGTCGGACAGGTGCGCGATCGAGAGGATCGACAGGCGCGGCTTGCCGTCCTCGGTGTAGAGAAGACGCTTCGCGTCGAGCGGCTCGCCTTCGGTCCAGGCGGCGAAGCCGGGGGAGGCGAGCAGGTTGTTGAGCGCCACCGCCAGCGCCTGCCGATCCTTCGACGGATAGAAGGTGTCCAGGTCGAGGACGCCGACCCGGTCGAACGGAGGAGACTGCACGCCGCGCACGAGGTCGCCGAGGGTCGCGGACCTGCCCGATGCGCCGAGGGCGGCGAGCAGGTTCGACAGCAGGATCGCCTCGCGTCCCCGCAGCGGGTCCGACTCGATCCCGAGAAGCGCGAGCAGGCCCGCCACGGTGGTGGCGATGCGCTCCTGCGTCGCCTCCGGGTCGGCGCCGGCCGCCGGGGCGGCGAGAGAGCGCAGCACCGACAGGGGCCGTCCGGCGCGCGCGCCGGGCGTGTAGATGGACGCGCGGGCGGCCGCGCGGTAGCGCGCGATGCGGCCGCCGTCCTCCCCCCACTGCGCCAGGCCGTCGCGCCAGGCGGCGGCCGTGCGGGCGGCAGAGGCGTCCGGGTCGAGACCGGCGCGCGCCGCCTCCCCCTCGTCCACCCACGGGCGGAAATCGGCCGGCCGCAGCTCCGGGAACGCCAGCATGAGATTGCCCAGGTCTCCCTTCGGATCGATGGCGATCGCCGGGATGCCGTCGAGGGCCGCCTCCTCGAGGAGCGCGATGCCGAGCCCGGTCTTGCCGCTGCCGGTCATCCCGACGATCACGGCATGCGTCGTCAGGTCGCGCGCGTCGTACAGGAGCGGCGCCGCGACGGGCGCCTGCGTCGCCGGGTCCAGCGCACGACCGAGGTAGAAGGCGCCGAGCTTCTCGAAGACGGCCGGGTCGGGAGGCCAGGCGCCTCCGGCGGCGGCCGCGGTGGACGGAGACGGTTTGTTCGTCGGCATACGGGGTGCATGGTATCGCCGTGTCAGGCGAAAAGCACAAGCGGGATCGGGTTGTCCGCTCGTTGACTTGCTGAACGAATGTTAAAGTTTTGCGTGACTCGGATCGATCTCGTCCTGACCGACGACTGGGAGTTGCGCGCGGACGGGTCCGGCCACATGCCGTCGTTGCAATTCGATCCCATGAACAAGCTCATGGAGATCTACGAACGGCACGGGCTGCGCGGCTCGTTCACGGTCGAAGTCCTGCAGCAGCTCCACCACCTCGAAGAAGGGTCGAAGGACCCGGCGCTGCACGACCTCGCGCGCCGCTGGGAGGATCGCGTCCGCGAGGCCTACCGCCGCGGGCACGACATCCAGATGCACCTCAACCCGCAGTGGGACGGGGCGGTGCGCGACGGCGGCCGCTGGAAACTGCGCGCGCCGTGGTCGATCGCGCAGCACCCGCGCGAGCGGCTGCGCTCCATGGTGAAGGAGGGGCGCGACTACCTCGAAACGCTGCTGCGGCCGATCGATGCGAGCTATCGCTGCGTCGCCTTCCGCGGCGGATCGTGGGCCATCGCGCCGGGAGAGCACGTCCTGCCGGCGCTCATCGAGAACGGCATCCTGCTCGACGTCAGCCTCGTCGGCGGCCTGCACTACGACAACGACCGGCTGAACCTCGACTACCGCCACCTCGACGAGGAGTTCCTGCCCTTCTATCCCGATCTGCGCGATGCGCGCCGCATGGCGGCGGGGCGGCAGCCGATCGTCTGCCTGCCGACCCATTCGTTCGACTACGGGATGGCGGGGAAGCTGCGGCACCTCGTCTGGCGCCGGGCTTCGTCGATTCCGGGGGCCGGGCGCCTGGTCGGCGGCGACGCGGTCTGGCAGGCGCCCGACTCCGTGCCGGTGGACGGCCGCGGCCCCGAACCGGATCTCGCGTGGGATCCACCCGCGCCCCAACCGCCTCCCGGGGCCACGCGGTGGCAGCGGGCCGTGATGTACTACCGGGCCACGCAGCGGAAGGTCTCCAACCTCTCGGCGCTGTCCTATCCGATGATGCGGGAGATGGTGCGCGACATCCGGAAGCGGGCCGACGCCTCCGGCTGGCCGGCCGTCCCGGTCGTCCTCGAGAACCACACCCGGCAGGTCGGCCGCTTCGATCCGATCGAGCGCTTCGCCGCCTACCTCATCCGCCAGATGGACGTCCGGATCGTGCCGCTCGGCCGCGTCGCCCACGACCTCGCCAACCGTTTTTACCCGATCCGGGCGCGGGCCGCGTGAACGGCGGGACACCGGGCCCCCTCCACTCCCATCTGCAGGCGGCCCTCCACCTCCGCCGCCGCGAACTGGCCGACCTGTTGCGCGACCCGCCGGGTGCGGCCGCGCGCGAACCGTTCGTCCTGTCGCTGCCGGACGAGGATCCGGAGGAGATCCTGCGGCGCCTCATGGTGCAGCTGTGGCCGGCGATGCGGCGCGCCCCCTTCGACGGGACGGCGCGCGACGCTTTCCTTGCGCAGCTCGGACGCCTCGAAGCGGCGGCGCGCGGGGACGACCCGCGCTTCCTCGACGTGTGGAACCACGCCTACGAGGCGATCGCCTCGTGGCCCCAGGCGCTGCGCGAGGAGGGCGCGGCCCGCTCCGTGCTCGAGTCGTACGCGCGCATCCTCGATCACCATCTGGAGGCGGCGCAAGCCGGGGTGGCGTGAGGGTCGTGGCGCTGTGCGACTCGCTGCGCGCGGTGGCGCGGTTGTGGCGCGGCCTCGGCGACCCGCCATGGATCGACCTGCGCTTCCTGCTCTTCGGCACGGGTCCGTTGGCCCAGGCGCGCGCCACCGGGCCGGCGGACTGGAAGACGGCGCTGCGGCTGCTCGTCTCCCGGCGGCTGGTCTGGTCGCGCCACGGCCTCGAACACCCGGCCGCGCAGGGATGCCTGCAGGCGATGCGACCGGAGATCGGTCTCTATGTCTCGAAGCGGATCTGCCCACCGCCGGTGATCGGCTGCTTCCCCGGAGGACTGCTCAACCTGCACCTGGGGCTCCTGCCGGATTCGCGCGGGCGTCAGCCGGTGGAGTGGTCGGTCCTGGAAGGGCGGCCGACCGGTGTGACGGTCTTCCTGCTCGACGCCGGCATCGACACCGGCCGGCAGATCGTCCTGCGCCGCGAGGTGCCCATCCGGGCGGAGCCCGATCTCGCCCTTGCCAAGCGAAGGCTGGCCGAGCGCGACGCGGAGTTCTTCCGCGAGGCGCTCGAGCGCCTGCGCACCCCCGGCTTCCGGCCGGAAACGCACGAGGGCGGCGGTGCGCGCCACTACGCGATGTCGCGGCTGTTCCGCGAGGTCGTCGAGGAGCGCCTGCGCGGGCCGGCCTGAGCGGCGCGGCTTCGTTTGAGCGGCGCGCTTTCCGCTGCGCGGGCGCGCCTTGCGCGCCTAGTCGTGCGTCAGGCGCTTGTACTTGATGCGGTGCGGCTGGTCGGCTTCGGCGCCGAGCCGCTTGTGGCGGTCGGCCTCGTAGTCCTGGTAGTTCCCCTCGAACCAGACCACCTTGCTGTCCCCTTCGAACGCCAGCATGTGGGTCGCGATACGGTCGAGGAACCAGCGGTCGTGGCTGATGACGACGGCGCAGCCGGCGAACTCGAGGAGGGCCTCCTCGAGGGCCCGCAGCGTGTCGACATCGAGGTCGTTGGTCGGCTCGTCGAGGAGCAGGAGATTGGCCCCCTGCTTGAGGGTCCGAGCGAGGTGGACGCGGTTGCGCTCGCCGCCGGAGAGCTCCTTGATCTTCTTCTGCTGGTCGACCCCCTTGAAGTTGAACCCGGCGACGTACGAGCGTGAGTTCACCTGGCGCTTGCCGAGGGTCAGCAGCTCCTGCTCCTCGCTGATCGCCTGCCAGACGTTCTTGTCGGGGTCGAGGGCGTCGCGCGACTGATCGACGTAGGCCAGGGTGACGGTGTCGCCGATCCGCAGCGTGCCACGGTCCGGCTTCTCCTGCCCGGTGATCATCCGGAACAGGGTCGTCTTGCCGGCGCCGTTCGCGCCGATGACGCCGACCAGGCCGCCGCGCGGCAGCTTGAAGTCGAGGTTCTCGAAGAGCAGGTTGTCGCCGTATCCCTTGGCGACGCCTTCCGCCTCGACCACCACGCCGCCGAGGCGCGGTCCGGGCGGGATGTAGATCTCCACCGTCTCCGGCGCCTTCTCGGTCTCCTCGGCGAGCAGCTTCTCGTACGCGGCGAGACGCGCCTTCCCCTTGGCCTGCCGGGCCCGCGGCGCCATGCGCACCCACTCCAGCTCGCGCTCGAGGGTGCGCTGGCGGGCCCCCGCCTGCTTCTCCTCCTGCGCGAGGCGCGTCTTCTTCTGGTCGAGCCAGGAGGAATAGTTCCCCTCCCAGGGGATGCCGGCGCCGCGGTCGAGCTCGAGGATCCAGCCGGCGGCGTTGTCCAGGAAGTAGCGATCGTGCGTCACCGCGACCACGGTGCCGGTGTATTCCTTGAGGAAGCGCTCGAGCCACGCGACCGACTCGGCGTCGAGGTGGTTCGTCGGCTCGTCGAGCAGCAGCAGGTCGGGCTTCTGCAGCAGCAGGCGGCAGAGCGCCACGCGACGGCGCTCGCCGCCGGAGAGGCTCGAGACCTCCTGGTCCGCCGGCGGGCAGCGCAGCGCGTCCATGGCGATCTCGAGGGTGCGGTCGAGCTCCCAGGCGTTGGCGGCGTCGATCTTGTCCTGCACCTTCGCCTGCTCTTCGAGGAGCTTCTCCATCTCGTCGCCGTCCAGCGGCTCGCCGAGCCGGTCGCTGATGGCGTTGAACCGGTCGAGGATGGCCTTGGTCTCCGCCACCCCTTCCTCGACGACCTGCTGCACCGTCTTGCCGGCGTCGAGCGCCGGCTCCTGCGGCAGGAACCCGACCTTGATGCCCTTGGCCGGGAACGCCTCGCCGGCGAAGTCCTTGTCCTGCCCGGCCATGATGCGCAGCAGCGTGCTCTTGCCGGAGCCGTTGTGTCCGAGGACGCCGATCTTCGCGCCGTAGAAGAAGGAGAGCCAGATTCCTTTCAGGATCTCCCGCTTCGGCGGGACGATCTTGCGCAGGTCCTGCATCTGGAAAATGAATTCGGGCAAGGGAGTCGTTCCTTTCAGGAAGCCAGGAGGCTTTCAGGAAGCGCATAGCCTCGCACAACGGCCCCCTGCGACTCAAGGAGAAAGAGTCGGGGATTACGGGCAGTCGCGAGCGGAGCGCGGGTTGCCGAGGTTGTCGCGGTGCGAGACGCCGGGGCCGCAGGCGTCCTGGGCCCGGACGACATAAAAGAAGATGGCGCCCGCCGAGGGCGCGGAGCCGTCCGTGGCCACGGTGTTGGGCCCGTCGTCCGATTCGACGCACAGGCCCGCGCCGACGAAGTCGGAGGCGGCGGTCGAGCGCACCACGTCGTAGAGCATGCCCGCGGCGGTGCCGCCGATCGCCGGGGCCGACCACGAGAAAGACGTCACGCCTCCTGTCCCCGGAGGCGTATGGGTCACGTTGAGCGCGGAGACATCGCCCGGCGTCGCCCAGGCGCTCGAGTCCCCCGGCGCGCAGTCGCAGCCGTCAGCGACGCCGTCGGAATCGCTGTCGGCGACGACACACGCTCCGGCCTGGCAGAGTCCGCACGAGGCGCAGGTGCCGCCTTCGCCCAGGACGGTCACGTCCACGGTGGAAGGAGAGGACGAGCAGCCGCCCATCGACGCGGTGACCGAGTAGGTCCCGGCGTTTTCCGCCGTGATCCCGGCGAGGACCGGGTTCTGCGCCGTCGAAGTGAAGCCGTTCGGACCGGTCCATGCATAGGTCGCGCCCGGAATCGTCGAGGCGCCGAGGTGCAGCGTGCCGCCGGCGCAGGCGGGGGAATCGGCGCCCGCCGAAGGCGCCGAGGGGGCGGACGTCACCGTGAGGATGCCGTTGCCCGTCGCGGACTGGCCGTCCGGGTTGGTGATGGTCACGTTGTGCGGCCCCAGCGTCGATCCGACGGTCGAGACGTTGACGGTGACCTGCGTTCCCGAGTTCAAGGTGACGCCGTTCACCACCACGCCGTTGATCGTGGCGCCGAGGTGCGCGGCGTACCCGGGGCCGCCGGTGTCGGGACCGGGATCGAAGAAGGCCGCTCCTCCGGAGGCGGTGCCGTTCACGGTGATGTCGGCGGACGGGAGCCCCTGGCAGACCATGCCGGCGGAGACCGGCGAGGCGGGCGGGGGCGCCACGAGCTGCACCACCTGCACGCCCCAGGAGTTGCTGTTCTCGGCCCACTCCTGGAAGGTCCACATCGTCATCGCGTCGTTCGGATCGACGACGGTCGCCGAGCGCGCTCCCCAGTACTCGGGGTAGCTGAAACCGTCGTCGTAGGACGTCGTGCTGAAGGTGACGGGCGTGAAGGCCTGCGTCGTCCCGAGCGCGTCGGAGCCGAGGCGCCCGGCGACCGCCGCGTCGGCGTAGTTGGTCTCGCCGGAGGTGCTGGACGCGAGGGCGGCGTGTCCCTGCCCCGACATGGCGACCGACGGGATGAAGAAGAAGCGCGGCTGGGTCGCCGCCGTGTCGAAGAGCGTTCCCGACTGCACCAGGAGCGGCGTGGTCGTGAGGTTGCGGATCTCGTACCAGCGCGCGCCGTCGCGATCGCCGCCGGTCGTTCCGACGCCGGTCGAATCCACCAGGATGTTGTGCGCGGTCCACAGGCTGGGAACGCCGGTGAGCCGGTTGACCGAGAGGCGCGCCGCGAACAGCCGATCGTCGAGGGCGTCGAGGGGGAAGGTCGTCCCGGCGGTCGGCACGCTCTGCGGCAGCGCCGTGTCGGGGACGGTGATGCTGATGTTGGCGGAGATGGTCGACGGCGAGGTCCCCGGGTTGGTGACGCGCCGGAGCGCCAGCCGTCCGGTGACGCGGATGTCGACGCCGATGAAGTAGCCCACCGTCGTCGACGGGTCGTCGTTGTCCACGCCGCGCGGCGCCCACAGGCCCCCCGAGGTCGTGGTGCCGATGCCGCGGAACGCCTGCGCGCTGATCGGCCCGCCCGAGAGCAGGCTCGCCTTGCGCACGAGGTAGCCGCTCGACGCCGTGAACAGGCCGCTGACGTTGTAGACGTTGGCGCCGAGATAGAGCGCGAACTTGTCCACCCCCAGGCTCAGGTCGGCGGCCCGCTGTCCCGTCTGGCCGGCGGGCGACACCGTGTCCTGCTGGAGGAAGAAGAACGTGAAGGAGGTCTGGTCGGTGAGGATGCTCGCGCCGCTGACGGCGATGACGATGCGATTCGGCAGGCCGCTCGTCACCGCCGCGACGAAGAAGCGCCCGCTCAGCCGGTCGTAGCGGACCTGGGGCTCGGAGACCGCCTGGTTGGCGCGCACGTCGTCGAAGAAGGTGTCGAGGTCGGTGTCGAGCCCCTGGAGGGCGCCACTTTTGTCGAAGAGCCGGATCCGTCCGTCGGTCGCCACGAGGATCTGCTCCGGCCCGACGTCGCCGCTCGGATTCGGCGGGTAGGAGGAGTTCGAGTCGGCGAGGGTGATGGCTTTGAAGTTCAGTCCGATCGACTGCGGTGCTTTCGGAGCGGAGGCGTCCGTCGCACCGGAAGCCGGCGCCGCCGCTCCCGCCGCGGGGATCGGCCACTGGGCCACGGCCGGGGAGAGCGGATCGCGTCCGATCGGCGGTTCGCGCCGCGCCCGATCCCACAGCGCCGGGCCGGAGGAAGCGGTCGCCCGCGGCCGCTCCATGATCGCCCGGAGGGTGACGGAGATCCCCCGCTCCCCGGCCTCGGCCGGTGCGGCCGAAGCCTCACGATGCGAAGGTTCGGGATGACGCGGAGAGGCCACGCCGGGGAGGGAGGCGGCGACCAGCAGCAGAGGCAGGACAATCGCGGAGTAGACCCGGCGTGACAGTCCTGCGCGGCGGCGCATCCTCTCCCTCGAAACGGACGAC
>DASYQE010000371.1:0-3438 GCA_036005805.1 Candidatus Polarisedimenticolia bacterium
GTAGCCGGTCATGAACTTGATGTCGTCCATCGCGAAGACGTTGGTCGGATCGACCATGGCGATGGTGAGGGTGGAGCCGGAGCGCTGCACCGGCATGATGAGGTACTTCTGCGCCACCTCGCTCGGGATCAGCTTCACGACGGTGTCGTCGACCTCCACCTTGGGGAGGTGGATCGAGGGGACGCCGTACTGCTGCGACAGGATGCGGGTCAGGTCCTCGTCACGGACGAACCCGAGCTTGACGAGGTTGAGGCCGAGCTTGCCGCCGTTCTGCTTCTGGTACTCGAGCGCCTCGTTCAGCCGCTGCGGCGTGAGCAGCCCGGCCTTGATCAGCATCTCACCCAGCTTGACCGCCATCGCCGGAAACGCCCCCCGCCGGCGGCGCGCAGGAAGCGCACCCGGCCGGCCATGGAAATGCCCGCCGGCCAATGTGTGGACCCGGCCAATTTTTGTCAAGGCGGGAGTCAAAAAGCGTATAGGCACTGTTACATCATTGACATGGCCCTCCCGGATGCCTAGATTCCTGCCGGAAGTCCAACGATTCGCAGGAGATGTCGTGGAGCACGTCCGGATGGGCACAGGCGGAAGGGTCGCGGCCGCCGTCGGTTTGGCCGCCTTCGTCGCGGGTGGGGCCTTCTGTCTGGCGGAGCACCGCCCCCTCACCTTCCTCGTCGGGGATGGTCCTTATTACGCCGCCACCGCGGTGTCTCTTCTCCACGATCACGATCTCGACCTGCGCAACCAGCTGCGCGGCGGCCTCGAGGTGCACGGCCGGCAGATCGCCCTCGGACAGGACGGCGCCTGGTACCCGAAGCACCCGATCCTGATGCCGGTCACGACGCTGCCCTTCCTCGCGCTCCTCGGGATGGACGGCTTTCTGCTGTTCAATCTCGTCGTCCTCGGCGCGGTGGCGGCGGTGATGACGCTCCTGGCCCGGCGGCACGCCTCCTCCGGCCCTGCCGTGGCCGCGGTGGCGGTGCTCCTGCTCGGGACGTTCTTCCGCGACTACGTCTACAACCTCTCCCCGGACCTGTTCGCGACGCTCTTGTTCCTGCTGGCAACGCTTCTGCTCTTCGAGGAGCGCTTCCTCGTCGCGGGGCTGGCGCTGGGCGCGGCGGTGTCTGCGAAGTTCCTGCTCATCGTGCTCGTCCCGGTGGTGGCCGTCGAGGCCCTGGTCTCCCGGGGTCTTCGCGGAGGCGCCCGCCTGGCCGCGGGACTGACCCCCGCCATGCTGGCGCTCCTCGTCACGAATGCCGCGCTGTTCGGTTCTCCCTGGGTGACGTCCTACGATCGCGGCGTGTCGATGGCCTCGGGACAGGAGCAGCTCATCACCCACAGAGGGCAATTCGACGGGGATTTCGCCCGGGGCCTCCTGGGAGAGATCGCCGACCTGCGGCATGGAATCCTGCCGACCGCCCCCGTCGTGCTGCTGGTCGTGCCGGGCCTGCTGCTGCTCGGCCGGCGCCACAGGCGGGAGGCGCTCTTCACGGCCGCCGTGTTCGTGACGCTCCTCGCCGTGCTGGCTCCCTACCGGGAATGGACCGCGAGCCACGCGGGGAATCGCTTCCTGATGCCGGCGATCGCGCTCCTGGCGCCGGCGATGGCGCTCGCCTGCGCCGCGCTCGCCGACCTTCTGCGGCGTGCCGTCCACGCGCACGACGGTGAGAGCGTCGCGGCCGAGGATCCCGCCGCTCCATGAAGGACGCCCTGCGCGCGGTCCTGCTGCCGTTCGCGGCGACGCGGCTGGCGCTGCTGCTCTGCGGGTGCCTGGGGGGAGCGCTCCTGCCGTCGGGACTCCTGCTGCAGAAAGGGAACCTGGTGTTCCACCACACGGGTCCGCTGCCGCTGGAGATCGCGGCGCGCTGGGATGCCGAGTGGTACCTGCTCATCGCCGAGCGGGGCTACGGCGCCGACGAAGCCTTCGTGGGATTGCCGGTCGCGTACCACAAGGGCGACGACAGCGGCTTCTTCCCGCTCTATCCCCTGCTCATTCGCGCCGTGGCCACAACCGGACTGTCGTTTCTCGCGGCGGGTGTCGTGGTGTCGAACCTCGCCGCGCTTCTGGCGGCGGCGCTCCTGCGCGATCTGGTGAAGCGGGATCGGGGCGAGGAGGAGGCGGGGCGCGCCGTGTGGCTGCTGCTCTCCTTCCCGACGTCGTTCTTTCTCTCGGTCGTCTACGCCGAGTCGCTCCTTCTGGCGATGACGCTTCTGGCGGTGCGCCTGGCACGCGATGGGCGGCCGCAGGCGGCGGGCGCCGCGGCCGGTCTGGCCTGCCTGGCGCGGCCGACGGGCGTGCTCGCGCTCATCCCGGTGGTCCTGGAGCTGGCGCGCCCGCAGGGGGACTGGGAGCGGCCCGTCTCCCGCCTGCGACGCGCCGCCATGGCCTGCGCGGGACCCGGGCTCGCCCTCGGTCTGTGGGCGGCGTTCTGTCATGCGCGTTTCGGGGAGTGGCTGCCGTTCGTGGCGCGGCAGGAGCGCTGGCGCGGCGCCACCTCGGGGCCGTGGCGCGCCTTCGTCCGTTATTTCGAGGCGCCGCAGATCCACGGCGCGCACCACTCGACGATCGATCTCGTCTGCGCCACGGCGCTCGTCGTGTCGCTCGTCTTCGCCTGGCGGCGGCTGCGACGATCCGACACGCTCTATGCCGCCGCGGCGATCCTCCTGCCGCTGAGCTCCACCCTGTGGTCGTTCACCCGCTTCGCCTCGACGATCTATCCCGTGCCGATGCTCTGGGGCCGCGCCGGCGCGACGCGGCCGGATCGCCACACGGCGATTCTCGCTGTCTTCCTGCCGCTGGCGGGACTTCTGACGGCCTTCTACGCCGCCTGGTGGTGGGTGGGCTGACGTCTCCGCCGTTCAGTCCAGCTCGACGCGCAGCTCCATCGAGTTGCGCGTGCCGAGCGCCTTGCGCAGCACCGCGACGACCTCCGGATCCCCGCCGTTCATCGCCAGGCTGTCGACCGTAGCGGGAGCGAGGGCGAAGGTCGTCGAGTCGAGGGTCTCCTCGATGAGCTGTTCCTGCAGGAAGTCGAGCTGGGCTTCGGTGATCTCCCCGATCGGGGCGTCATTGTCGTTGTCGAAGAGCCGGATCATGGCGTCTCCTCCGCGCTCAGGAAGATAAGGTGGAAGGACCTTCCCCGCCAGCGCCGCGCGCGTCGAGGAGGGCGACGATGCGCTCCGCCGCCTCCTCGGGCGTCAGCCGTTCGACATCCAGCCGGACCGGCGCCGCAAGGTAGCGCGGCAGCCGCGACCGGTACAGCGCCTCCGCCTGGGCCGGCCCCTTCAGGAGCGGGCGCGGCGGACCGTGGGCGGCGCGCCGCAGGCAGAGCCCCAGCGGGGCCTCGAGCCAGACGGCGGTGCCGAGCCGGTCGATGACCTGCGCGGAGGGAGCCTGCGCGTAGGTGCCGCCGCCGCAGGCGACGACGAGGCGCCGGCGTC
>DASYQE010000372.1:0-2662 GCA_036005805.1 Candidatus Polarisedimenticolia bacterium
GGTGCACATGCCCGGGCACATCTACCTGCGCACGGGGGATTTCTCCCGGACCGTCGCGATGAACGAGAAGGCGGTGGCGGCCGACGAGGCCTTCTTCAAGGACTTCGGGAAAAGCGCCATGTACCCGATCATGTACGCGACCCACAACTCCCATTTCGTCTGGTACGCCAGCATGCAGTCCGGCATGAAGGACAAGGCGGTCGCGGCGGCCGATCGGGTGCACGCGGAGATGGTCGACGCGGTGCCGCCGGGGGATCTCGACCCGGTGATGGGGCCGTTCTTCGAGATGTACGGCGAAGCGCCCATCTCCGCCCGCTGGCGCTTCGGAATGTGGGACGACATCCTCAAGCTCCCGGCGCCCGACAAGCGCTTCGTCCTCGACACGGCGATGTGGCACGCCGCGCGCGGGGTGGCGCAGGCGGCGAAAAAGAACCTCGCGGCGGCGCGCGAGGAGAAAAAGAGCTTCGGCGACCTGCGCGACAAGATCCCGCCGACCTGGGCGCACGCCTTCGCCCCGGCCCAGGACTATCTCGCGGTCGCGGGGCACGTGCTCAACGCCCGCCTCCTCGAGTCGGTCGGCGACCACGACGGGGCGATCGCCGCGTGGAACGCGGCGGTGCAGGCGCAGGACAACCTGCCGTACAACGAGCCGCCCGAGTGGTTCTATCCCGTGCGCGAGTCGCACGGCGGGGCGCTTCTGCGTTCGGGGCGCCCGGCCGAGGCGGAGAAGGTGTTCCGCGCCGATCTCGACCGCAATCCGCGCAACGCCCGGTCGTTGTTCGGCCTGTGGAAGTGTCTCGAAGCGCAGAAGCGAACGGCCGATGCCGCCCTCGTGAAGCGCCAGTTCGACACGGCGTGGAAGGACGCGACCGTCAAGCTCGACGTGAAGGATCTCTAGGAGACGACCGACGATGATCGATTTCAGCCTGAGCGAGGAGCAGCAGCAGCTCCAGGCCCTCGCCCGCGAGTTCGCCGAGAAGGAAATCGTCCCCAACGCGGCGCACCACGACGAGACCGGCGAGTTCCCGCGCGCCATCTGCCAGAAGGCGTGGGACCTCGGCCTCATGAACACGCACATTCCGTCCGAATACGGCGGCGCCGGCCTCGGGGTGGTGGACGGCTGCATCCTCGCCGAGGAGATCGCCCGCGGCTGCACCGGCATCGGCACCGCCATGGAGGCGAATACGCTGGCCGAGGGGCCGATCATCGTCGGCGCCTCCGACGAGCAGAAGCGCCGCATCCTCACCCCGATGACCGAGCAGTTCCGCCTCGCCGCCTACTGCGTCACGGAACCCCAGGCCGGGTCGGACGTCGCCGGCATGAAGACGACGGCGCGCAAGGTCGGCGACGACTACGTCCTCAAGGGCCAGAAGATGTGGATCACCAACGGCAGCACCGCCGACTGGTACTTCGTCGTCGCCTACACCGACGAGAGCCAGAAGCACCGCGGCATGAGCGCCTTCTACGTGCCGCGCGACGCGCCGGGCATCGAGGTCGGCAAGAAAGAGAAGAACATGGGGCAGCGCTGCTCCGACACCCGCGCCATCACCTTCAACGACGTCAAGGTGCCCAAGAAGGATCTCATCGGCGCCGAGGGGAAAGGGTGGATGCTGGCGATGGCGGCGTTCGACCATTCGCGGCCGATCGTCGCGGCGGCGGCGGTCGGGCTGGCGCGCTCCGCCATGGAGCACGCCGTGCGCTATTCCAAGGAGCGCACCGCCTTCGGCGTGCCGATCCACAAGCACCAGGTCATCGCCTTCATGGTGGCGGAGATGGCGATGAAGATCGAGGCCGCGCGGCTGCTCGTCTGGCAGTCGGCCTGGAAGATCGACCAGGGCGAGCGCAACACCCGCGAGGCGGCGATGGCCAAGGCGTTCGCGGCGGACTCCGCCATGCAGGTCGCCACCGACGCCGTGCAGATCTTCGGCGGCTACGGCTTCAACAAGGAATACCCGGTGGAAAAGCTGATGCGCGACGCCAAGATCTTCCAGATCTACGAAGGCACCTCGCAGATCCAGCGCCTCATCATCGCCCGCGAGATCTACGAGCGGGGCTGAGCCGCGCGGCGAGCGTTCGATCGCGGCTGCAGGGCGAGCACCGGCGCGAGGGCCCGGGCGATCTTCGGCGCCAGGCGGGCGGCGGCGCCGCGACGCCGGAAGAGCGCCTGGTTCATCTCCAGCTCGAGACACGGCAGGTCGTGGTGCGTGCCGTGCCGGTGGATGGCGTACATCATCCCGGCGATCCCGGAATAAGGCTCGTTCTCGCGCACCGCGAAGCCTTCCCGGCGCAGGCCGCGCAAGAGCAGCTCGGCCTGGACGCGGCTCCGGTCGAACAGCACCCCGAGGTCGAATTCCCGCCGGCGCCCTTCGTACACCGGCGTGAAGGAGTGCACCGCGAGCAGAAGCGGCCGCACGTCGCGCACCACCAGCCGCAGGATCGCCCGCTCGATGGCGTCGTGATAGGGGAGATGCCACGCCAGCATCCGGCGCTCGATTTCAGCCGGAGCGATGCGCGCGTTCCAGGAGAGCTTCACCCACCCCGCTTCGCGACGCACCAGGGTCGGGTCGATGGCCGGCCGGTTGAGGTCGACGACGAGGCGTGACACGCCGCCGCCGACCGCCGCGGCGCCGAGCCGGCGCGCCAGGCGCCGCGCCACGTCCCA
>DASYQE010000373.1:0-15375 GCA_036005805.1 Candidatus Polarisedimenticolia bacterium
TGGTGTTCGACGGCGCCATGGGGACGCAGCTCTACGAGCGCGGGTACTTCATCACCCGCTCGTTCGACGAGGCGAACCTCGCCCGCCCCGACCTCGTCCTCGACATCCACCGCGACTACGCCGCCGCCGGCGCGCGCATCCTGGAGACCAACACCTTCGGCGCCAATGCCGAGTGCCTGAAGCGTTACGGCGCGCAGGACAAGGTGCGGGCGATCAACCGGGCCGGAGTGCGGCTGGCGCGCGAAGCGGCGGGCGAGGCCTGGGTCGCCGGCTCCATCGGCCCGACCGGGCTCATGGTCGCGGCGCTGTCGGAGGAGCGGCGCGCGTCGCTCCGCGATCTGTTCCTGGAGCAGATCGCCGCCCTGCTCGAGGAGGGCGTGGACCTGCTGGTGCTCGAGACCTTCTACAGCCTCGAGGAGATCGAGCAGGCCCTCGTCGCGGCCCGCTCGGTGCACCCGGGTCCGATCGTGGCGCAGGTCGCCTTCAGCGAGGAGCGGGCCCTCGTGGACGGCCTGCCGCCCCTTCAAGTCGCGCGGCGGCTGCGCGACGCCGGGGCCGACGTCGTCGGCGCCAACTGCGCCGAGGGGCCGGCGTTCCTGTTCGAAGTCGGGCGGGCGATGGTCCCGTGCGGCGCCCCGGTCAGCGTGCAGCCCAACGCCGGCCGCCCGCGACGGCTCGACGAGCGCACCCTCTACATGACGACGCCGGAGTACTTCGGCGTCTACGCGCGCCGCATGTTCCAGGCCGGCGTCCGCCTCGTGGGAGGCTGCTGCGGCACCGGGCCGGAGCACATCCGGCCGGTGGTGGACGCCGCCCGCATGCTCGGCGGCGGGCGCGTCGAGGCCAAGGCGGCGCCGAAGTCCCCCGCGGTGGCGGAGCTCCGGCGCCGCGAGGCGGTGCCGATGCCGGAGAAATCCCCGCTCGCCGCCAAGATCGATCGCGTCTGGCGCGAGCGGCTGCTCGGTCAGGGATCGCGCCGCGCCCCGTCGGGGCCCGACGACTTCGTGGTCAGCGTCGAAGTGAACCCCGAGCCGGGGCTCGACCCGAAACGCGCGCTCGAAGCGGCGGCGCTCCTCAAGCGCGCCGGCGCGGACGTCGTCAACATCGCCGACGGGCCGCGCGCCGTGGCGCGCATGAGCAACGTGGCCCTCGGGATCCAGGTGCGTCAGCAGGCCGGCCTCGACGTGCTCCTGCACGTCTGCTGCCGCGATCGCAATCTCCTCGGGCTGCACTCGGACCTGCTCGGCGCATGGGTCCTCGGCTTCAGGAACCTCGTCCTCATCACCGGCGACCCGCCGAAGATGGGCGACTACCCGGCGGCCACCGCCGTCTTCGACCTCGACTCCGTCGGGCTGCTGCGCCTGGTGGACGCGCTCAACCACGGCGTCGATCCGGCGGGACGCTCGCTCCAGGACCGGACCGGGTTCCTGCTCGCCTGCGGCGCCGAACCGGCCGCGCACGACTACGACCACGAGCTGCGGCGTCTCGAGGAAAAGAAGCGCGCCGGCGCCGAGCTGGTGATGACGCAGCCGGTTTACGACCCGGCGGTGCTGCGGCGCTTCCTCGAGGACACGCGCGGGCTGGGCCTGCCGATCCTCGCCGGCCTTTGCCCGCTCGCGAGCCACCGCAACGCCGAGTTCCTGCACAACGAGGTCCCGGGAATGCAGATCCCGCAGGACATCCGGCAGCGCATGGCCGCGGCGGGTCAGCAATCGCCGGAGGCGGCGCGCCGCCAGGGCATGCTCATCGCGCGCGAGATGCTGGACGAGATCAAGAGCGACGTGGTGGGGGCGTACCTGATGCCGCAGTTCGGACGGTATCGGACGGCGATCGAAGTTTTGCAGCCGGTCGGCTACGACTTCGCGCCGGAGGATCGCGACCCGGCCTGAAGGTCCCGCGGCCGTCCCGGCGGCCGGTTGCCGCCCCCCGGTCCGCCGCCGCCCGGTCCCTTGCCGCGCGGCCGGCCGTCACCACCGCGTCCACCGCCGCGCGGCCGTCCGTCGCCGCCGGGGCGCCGATCGCGCCCTTCGGGGCCGGTCGGGCCGTCGGCGCCGCGCGCCGAGAAGATCGCCCGGCACGCCCGGTCGAAGGCCTGCTGCAGGCGCCGCCGCTCCGGCTCGGGAACATAGCCGAGGCGCTGCCACGCCGCCTGCGCCCGTCTCGCCTCCTCGGCGGCGGCGCGGGCGCGCGATTCGTCGGCGATGCGGCCTCCCATGGTGTTGGTGGCGAGCGCTTCGCGCCACATCGAGGCCAGCCGCTCCCCCGGCGTCAGCCCGGAGGTGTCGGGGGCCGAGCCCGCCGACGGCGCCAGCTTCTCCACCTTGGCCACGAGGTCCTGCATCCGCTTGAGGTTCGCCTCCGCGTCGAGACTCGTCCCCTGGAACGCGCCCGGGTGAGCCTTGAGGGCGCGATCGAAGGCGGCGAAGAATCGTGTGTTGAGCGGGCCCATCTGCTCCGGCGGCAGCCCGCGCATCCGGCGCCAGCGCTCGAGCCCCGCGCGCAGCCGCCCGACCATCTCCTCGGGCGAAGCCGGCGGGGCCGGCACCGGCGCGGCGGCTTCGGCCGGCGCAGCCTCCGCCGGCACTCCCTCCGCGGATGCGGCCGACGCCGCGCCGATCTCCGCGGAACCTTCGCCGGCAACGGCGGTGACATCGCCGGTCGGCGCGGGCGCAGCCTGGACGGTCTCGGCGGGTGGCGCGAGCGCCTCGATCTCGGCGCACAACGCCAGCCGCTCGGCGACGAGACCCTCGCGCTCGACCGCGTCGCGGTTCTTGTAGCGCTCGAAGAAGCGGTCGCACGCGGCGCGGAAGCGGTTCCAGACCGTCTCGGACTGGTTGCGGCGCACGGGACCGGTGGTTTTCCACTCGGCCTGCAGCTTCTTGATCTCGTCGGCCGTCGTCTTCCAGTCGGTCGAATCGGCGAGGGCCTCGGCGCGCTCGCACAGCGCCACCTTGCTCTCGAGGTGCTTCGCCCACTCTCCCTTGCGCTTCGACAGATCCTCGTCGCGCGCCTTGAAGAACTGGTCGCAGGCCTTGCGGAAGCGCTCCCAGATCGCCTTCTCGTGGCCGCGCGACACGGGGCCGATCGCCTTCCACTCGTTCTGCAGCCCCTTGATCGACTCGGCCGTCTTCATCCAGTCGGTGGAGGCCGACAACGCCTCGGCCCGCTCGCACAGGGCTTCCTTCGCCTTGAGGTTGCCGCCCGCCTCCTCCGCCTGCTTCTGGAAGTAGACGTCGGCCTTCTCGCGCACCCGGTCGCGCGCCGCCTTGAAGCGGTTCCACAGCGACATCGAGCGGTCCGGAGGCGCGGGGCCCGCGGCGCGCCAGCGCTCCATCAGCTCGCGCATGCCCGAGCCGGCGGCGGACAGGTCGGCCCCTTCGGTTTCGACGGCCGCCGCGAGGTCCTCCATGCGGGCGCACAACTCCTCCTGCACCGCCGCGTTCGCCCACCGCTGCCAGCGATCGGTGTCGCGCAGCGTCTGCACTTTCGGGAGGAGCTCGGCCTGCACCGCCTTCAAACGCTTCACGATGGTCTCGTGGTCCTTCGGCGTCGGCAGGGGCGGGATCTCCTGGAGCCCGACCTTGAGATCGCGCAGGGCGCGCTCGAGCTTCGCCAGCGCGGCATCTTCTTTCTTGGCGAGCGCCTCGGAGGTGGTCGCGAGGCGTTCCAGGACCTTGAGGCTCTCCCTGCGCTTCGCGAGGGCGGCTTCCGACTGCCGGGTCGCCTCGGCGCGGTCGCTCTGCGCCTTCTCCTCGGTGTCGCGCTTCTGCCGGGCTTCGCCTATGGCGGCGCACGCCGCGAGGAAGCGCGCTTCGAGCGCCTCCGCCTCGGGCCCTTCCGCCTCCGGCAAAGCGGCCCACGCCGTCCGGGCCTCCAGAAGGACCGCCTCGGTCGCATCGGCGGTCGCGCCTTCCACCGCCTCGCACAGACGGCGCCGCGGGCCGAGCCGCTCCTCGAGGTCGCGCTCGCGGCGCTCGCTGAGGGCCCGTTCCTCCTGCCACGCGAGGAGACGCACGCGCGCCGCGTGACACTGCTCGCGGAAGCGCTCGTCGAGATCGTCGTCCACCGCGGCCAGTTCCTCGATCCAGGAGTCGCGCAGGCGTTCGAGGCGCGACGGCACCTCGTCCCACGCTTCGTCCGCTCCGAGCGCTTCCACCTCGGCGATCAGCCGCTCCTGCGCCGCCCGATCGCTCCCCGCCCGCGCGGTCTCGGCCGCGGCGGCCTCGTCGCCTTCCGATCCGCGCAGCCGCGCTCGCGCCCGGCGCGCCACCGGCTTGAGGCGCGCCCGCGATGCGATGCTCTCGAGCAGGCCCGGATCGTCGATGCGCTCGACCGCGAGCAGCGAGGTATCGCGGTGCTCGCCGCGAAGCGCCACGTGGGAAATCTCGGCGGCGCTCTTCAGGTTTTCGAGGGCCGCCTGCCGCACCGCGGCGTGCTCACCCTGGCGGGCCACGCCGGCGAGCCCGCGCTCGTCGGAGAGCCGTCCCAGGGCCGCGAGCGCGATCGATTCGAGGGCGGCCGATCGGGCGATGGTCGTCAGGTGCTTCGGGTCGTCGATGCCCTCGACGGCCGGAAGCCCGTCGGCGTCATCCCGGGCGCCCAGGGCTCGCGCCACGAGCGCCGCGAGGGCCGCCTCCCGGACGCCGGGGTCGGCGTCGCCGCGGGCCGCCTCGGCCAGGACCTGCGCGTTGCGCACCCGGCGCACGGCGGCCTGCCGCACGCGCGCGTCGGCATCGCCCTTCGCCAGCGGCTCGAGCAGCTCGAGATCGGCGGTCGCCAGGCGGTCCACCGCCTGGAGCCGCTGTTCCGCCTCAGGATGCTCCAGCCCTCCGGGGGGCCGGAATCGATCGAGGAATCCCACGCCGTCGCCTCGTGATCAGGACAAAGGAAGGCCGAATCATACACCGGTCCCACCCGGTCTCGCAGCGATGACGATTCGGAGATCCGGCCCGCTTGAATCGCCTCTCCCCGGACCCCAGATTGAACAGGTCGCCCGCCGGTCGTCCGGCCGCACCGGGGAGGCACGCGCGGAGGAGCCTGCCCGAACCGGGCGGAGTCGATGGGACGCATCGGACGCTACGAGATCGAGTCGATCCTGGGCCGGGGGGCCATGGGGGTGGTCTTCCTGGCGCGCGACCCGCAGCTGGGCCGCCAGGTGGCCCTGAAGACCTACGCCCTCCCCGAGGGCATCGACGACGACGTGGTGCGCGAGTTCGAGGAGCGCCTGCTGCGCGAGGCGCACGCCGCCGCCGCGCTGTCCCACCCGAACATCGTGACCGTGCACGACGCCGGCATCGACGAGGACCGACGCTTTCCGTACATCGTCATGGAGTACGTGCCGGGCCGGAGCCTCAAGGAGTTCCTCGACGGCCGCCACCGGATGGCCCCCGACCTCGTCCTGCGCTTCGGCGAAGCGCTCGCCTCGGCGCTGGACGCCGCGCACCGCGCCGGCATCGTGCACCGCGACATCAAGCCGGCCAACATCCTGGTGCGGGACAGCGACGGCCTCGTGAAGATCACCGACTTCGGCGTGGCGCGTCTGTCGGAATCCGACCTGACCCGCACCGGCGCCCTCGTCGGCTCCCCCGCCTACATGTCCCCCGAGCAGATCCGCGGCGGGATCGTGGACGCGCGCAGCGACCTCTTCTCCCTCGCGCAGGTCCTGTACGAGGCGCTGACCTCGAAGCGCGCCTTCGGCGGCGAGGACCTGGCCGCGGTCACCTACGCGCTGGTGCACGAGACGCCCGCCCCGGTGCGGCACCGCATCCCGGAGCTGCCCGCCGGGCTCGATCCGTTCTTCGAGCGCGCCTTCGCCAAGGACCCCGCCGATCGCTTCCAGGACGCGGCGGCGTTCCGAAAGGCGCTGCTCGAAGCGGCCAGCGCCGACACCGTCCAGGGCCCCGCCGTGGGACGGATCGAAGAGGAGGAGCCGAACCCCGCGCCGAGGCCGAAGGCGAAGAAGACCCGCGGCCTGCGCCTCCGGCGCAAGACGCGCCCGAAGGTGAAGGAGAGCGCGGACGAGACGATCGCCGCCCGCCGGCCGGACGACTCTTCGGAGGAGGCGGCACCCCGCAGGGATCGTGAGGCCGACCTCCCTCCCGCCGGGGGCTACCAGCAGACGCAAGGACTGCGCGCGGTGTGGATCCCCCTGGTGATCGGGTTCTGCTTCCTGATGACCCTGGGGACGGCACCGTTGGTGTTCGCGCGGCGCCCCGGCTTCCTGCTCATCGAGACGCATCGCATGACGATCGAGCGCCTGAGCCTGGCGCTCGACGGCCGGGAGATCCCGGAGCCGTCCCTGCCCCGCACGCCCCGGCTCGCGGCGATCGGTGGAGAGCAGCCTTTGCCCGACCCGTCCGCGGCGTTCGAGCGCTGGCTCGAGGTGCCGCGCGGCCATCACACCCTCGACGTCGAGGTCCGTCTGCCCGGGCGCGAGCAGCCGGTGCGGTCGCGCCTGGATCTGGACCTGATTCCCGGCGAGACGCGCCGGCTGCGCCTCGTCGGCGTCGCCGGACCCGACGGAACGACACGCCTGAGACTGGACTGACGCCGCGCCCTCCCGGGCGCTTTCAAGGAGAGACGCGATGAGCGACGACCGTAAGCAGGACCCGACGGCCACCGAGTTCGACCCGGGCATGGCGCCGAAACGGTCGAAGGCGGGACTCGTTCCCCCCGACACCGGGATCTACCTGCGCATCGAGGAAGGGACCGGGCAGGGGAAGACCTTCGTGCTGTCGTCCGGCGGCGTCTACACCATCGGCCGCGAGGGCGCCGACATCCCGCTCGAGGACAGCAAGGTGTCGCGCAAGCACGCCGAGATCGGGCTCTACGGCCCCGGCGCCTGGATCCTGCGCGACCTCGCCTCCACCAACGGCACATCGCTCAACGGCCGCCGCGTCGACGAGAAGACCAACCTCAAGCACTGGGACCTGATCCGCGTCGGCGACACCCGCCTGCGCTTCGCGGTGATCGAGAAGTCGATCAAGGTCGCGTAGCGCGCCGCGGAGGATGGTCTCAGTCCGCGGGCCAGATCGCGACGGACGAGCCGACCCACTGCAGGCCGACGTTGTGGTCCACGCCGTGCATCTTGCCGCGTGACAGGCGGGCGAGGTTGATCGCGAGGGTCATGTCGTAGGCGCCCTCGGGGCGCAGGAACATCATCCGGATCTCCGCCTTGACGCCCGAGCCGTCGGGGGCGACCAGCGCCGGGGCGTACTCCACCTTCTCCTGCAGCAGGTAATCGCCCCGCTCCGCGGCGGGGATGGCGTCGATGGCCGCCCGGTCCAGATCGACGATCACGCCGCGGCCGGCGAAGGAGAAGATCGGCTTGAGGATGTAGCGGTCGAGGTCTTCCGGCAGCCGCTCGACGTCGGACAGCCGCCGGGTGCGCGGCGCCGCCGGGTGCTTCAGGAACGGCAGCGTGTACTTCGACCAGACCCAGTACCAGATCGGGTGCGCCGCCCAGACGACGTCGAGGTCGTCGCGGTAGTCGAAGCACATCGCGACCTTCCGCCGCTCCAGCTCGTCGAACACCACCCGGTGCAGGATGCGCCGCACAGGCGCCAGCCGCCCGTCCGGGAGCGGCGCGAACAGCCGCCGGCCCTCGCGGCGCAGCTCGGAGACGCACACCGAGCGGACCCCGAGGAAGCGGGCCGTGGCGTGGAAGTCGGGGGCGGTTTTCTGCGTCTGCGGGTCGAGGTCGAGGAGGATGACCTCCTCGGGCAAAGCGTCAGCGACGATGGTGCGGCGCAGCAGGTCGAGGTAGCCACGCTCGTCGAGCCCGGAGAACAGCGCGGTGAACGACGGCGGCATCCCCGGCATCTCCGACACCAGGTCCGACCAGACGCGGCTCTGCACGTAGGTCATGCCGTACAGCGACGAGAAACCCTGCAGCTCGATGAGCCGCGGCTCGATCTCCCCCGACGCCCCCCGCACCAGCGCCAGGTCCACCGCCAGGAAGTGCGGCAGCGGGTCGGGATGCGGCGTGCGGTAGCGCTCCGGGATCGCCGCCTGGCAGGCGCCGATCACCTCGGGCTTCGAGATCTGCTCGAGGATCTCGCGCGCCGTCGCCGCGCACCGATCGCGCAGGGCGGGCGTCAGGAAGAGCGGCGTCTCGGCGAGGCGGAACCCGAATCGGGGCTTCTGCAGGCGCTCGTCCATGAGCGCCTGCATGCGCGCCGGGAGCGCGTCGGTGTAGTGCTCGTTGTAGATCGCGCGCAGCCGTGGGTCCACGTCAGGTGAGCGACGCCTCGTCCACGAGGTAGCGGCTGTCGCGCATGATCGGCTCACCGTCGAATGCCACGTCGAAGTGCCGCCCGACGATGTCGATGTGGGTCGAGGCGCGCCAGTCGGCCCCGGTGTGCTCGCTGTAGGGATGGCCGAAGGCGATGTGCAGGCCCGGGATCTTCTCGTCCTGCAGGATCTGGCCGATAACGTCCTTCACCGCGAGGTTGGTGCCGAGCGCCAGTTCCCCCACCCGGTTGCCGTTCGGGTCGGCGGAGGTGTACGCGAGGAAGTCCTCCACCATGCCGGGCGTTCCCCCGTCGACCCGGGAGATGCGCGAGTCCTCGATGTGCACCGACAGCGGGTTCCGGCTCATGTCGCCGTACTTCGGCGCCAGCCAGTCCCCGAGCACTCCGTCCACGACGTAGACGCCGTCCACCCGCGCCGGCGCGGTGAGCACCTCGCCGCCGGGGAGGTTCGACCACTTGTCCCGGGTGATGATGCCGGAGGTCTTGAGCCACTTGAGGCGCGGGTCGAACGTGGCCTCGAGGGTCGTTCCGGCCGGCGTCGTGGCGGTGAGCGTCTTCGCACGGCTGGCGCGCTCGAACACCCAGCGCGACAGGGCGTCGACGCGCGCGAAGTCGGCCCGCATCCCCTCGACCATGATGCGCGGCGTGATGTTGACCATGTGCGCGTGCCGCAGGCGCTTCTCGTTCGCCACCGCGGTCATGGCGATGCGGATGCGCAGCTCTCCCGGCTGCGCCGAGGCGGCGAAGCAGGAGACCTGCGCCGTGCGCATGACGTCGGCGATGACCGGCGGGAACTCGGAGAGCGGCCGCGGCGCGAAATCCTCGAGGACGAACGCCTCAACCGCGGCCCCGGCCGCGGTGAACTGCTCGAAGAGGGACGCGCCGATCGGCAGCGATTCCTCGTCGGTGATGAGCACCACCCGCTCGCCGCGGGTCACGCGCAGGCAGGTGAACACGGCGCTCTTCGCGCCGGGACGGAACTCGGGATCGAACGGGATCGCTTTGAGATCGCGCGCCACCATGACCTCCTTCACAGCTGCGCCTCGGGGGCGCGCCGCGGCGGCTCCGGCAAAGGGCCCAGGTCGAGCCCGGCTTCGGTCTCCGAGACCACGTAGTCCATGACCGCCTTCAGGTCCCCCGTGCGGCGGTACACCTCGAGCTGCCGGTCGGCGCCGGTCCCCCGCTCGAGGATGGTGTGCACCTGGCGAATCGCATCGCGCGAACCGAGATCGTCCACCACGTCGTCGACGAACTCGAGGAGCTCTCCGATGAGGCTCTTCACGTCCACTTCCTCCTCCTTGCCGAAGTCGATGAGCCGCCCGTTCAGGCCCCAGCGGGCGGCGCGCCACTTGTTCTCCATGATGAGCGAGCGGCGGTAGGGGCGGAACGTCAGGTTGCCGCTCCCCAGCCGCCACAGCTTCGCGGTGATCGCCTGGAACAGGGCCGCGATGGCGATGGTCTCCTCGACCCGCATCGGGATGTCGCAGATGCGGTACTCGAGGGTCGGGTACAGGACGTGCGGCCTCACGTCCCACCAGATCTGCCGGCCGTCGATCACGCAGCCGGTCTTGACGAGCAGGTCGACGTAACGCTGGAACTCCCCGTACGACTCGAAGTGATCCGGGATGTTGGTGCGCGGGAACTTGTCGAAGACCTTGCACCGGTAGGACATCCAGCCGGTGTCGCGCCCGAGCCAGAACGGCGAGTTCACGGCCAGGGCCAGGACGTGCGGCAGGAAGTAGCGCGCCTGGTTCATGATGCGGATCTGCGCCTCGCGATCCTCGACCCCGATGTGCACGTGCAGGCCGAAGATGAGGTTCGCCCGCGCCACCATCTGCAGCTCCTCGATGAGCCGGTCGTAGCGCGGGTTGCCGCCGGTGATCTCGACGGTCGCCCAGTGCGAGAAGGGGTGCGTGCCGGCGGCGGCGATGCGCAGGCCGTTGTCCCGCGCCAGGCGCGCGATGTGGCTTCTGGTTTGATGGACGTCGCGCTTCGCCTGGGCGATGTCGGGGCAGATCTCGGTGCCGATCTCCACCACCGACTGGTGCAGCTCGGGCTTCATGCGCTCCTTGAGGACCGCCTTGCCCTGCTCGAAGATCTCGGCGATGTGGGAGCGCAGCTCGCGGGTCTTCGGATCGATGACCTGGAACTCCTCCTCGATCCCGATGTTGAAGGAGGGGCGGGCCGGCATCTCAGCTCACCGGGCGCCCGGCCGCGGCGCCTGCAGGCGGCGCGGCCACTCCCCCGTCAGCTCGAGCGCCCGCGGCTTCAGCGCCCGGTCGAGGAGGAACTCGGCGGCGTTGGAGATGACCCAGGCGAAATTGTCCGGACCGACCGAGAAGGAGTCGCAGTCGGGGGCGGGGTTCATGAAGTCGATGGCGTAGGGGATCCCGTCGCGCACGGCGAACTCGACGGTGTTGAAGTCGTACCCCAGCTCGCGGCAGAGCGTCAGGCAGTCCCGCTCGATGCGCTTCAGGAGCGCGGGCTCGGTCGGCGGCGCGTCCTTCACGTAACGGCGATCGAACGGCTGCTTCGGGTCGTAGCGCATCACCCGCACCCGCTCGCGTCCCAGCCCATAGCAGCGGTAGTACTCGGTGAAGTCGATGGCCTCCTGCGCCATCATGGTGAGCGCGTGCGTCTGGTCGTAGGCGGCGAAGAACTCCCGCTCGTCGTCCACCTTGTAGACGTCCTTCCAGCCTCCGCCATAGGCCGGCTTCATGAACAGCGGGAAGCCGAGGTGCCCGAAGACCTCGGTCCAGTCGATGGGGAACGCCAGGTTGCTGAACGACTCCCCCTCGGTGTTGGGCGGGTGCGACTTGTGCGGCAGGAGGAAGGTCTTCGGGACGGCGACCCCCGCGGAGAGCGCCAGGATGTTGTCGAGGAACTTGTCGTCGCCGCTCCACCAGAACGGGTTGTTGACCACCTGCGCCCCCGCGACCGCGGCCGCCTTGAGCCAGGTGCGGTAGAACGGCACCTCGTGGCTGATGCGGTCGACGATGACGTCGTAGCGCGGGATGCGGTCCTGGCGGAAGGCGCCGAGGCGCACCGGCTCGGCGGTGACGCGACCCTCGCCACGGCGGTTGATCTCGGCGGCCAGCGCCGGCGGGAAGGTGCGCTCCTTCCCGAACAGGATGCCGATCGTCCTGGGGGCGGACGTGCTCTTGCTGGTCACCAAAGTCCTCGTGAAATGGAGTGTGCGGCCGCGGCCTTCGACCGCGTACTATACCAGACCCCCGCAGGGGTTCGGGGGCGTCGGAGGCGCGGTCCCGCGCGCGACGGGGGAGGATCTCAATGCATCGCGAGGAGCACGGGTGGACGAGTGCGGCCCTGGGGCGCCCCATGCGCCTGCTGTGGTACGGGCACGCGGGGCGGCCGATCCTCGCGTTCCCCACGTCCATGGGGCACGCGGGCCAGAACGAGGACCTCGGCCTCATCGGCGGCCTGGGAGACAAGATCGGCCGCGGCGAGGTGCAGTTCTGCTGCGTCGACGCCATCGACGAGGAGACCTGGTACAACCGCACCATCCCGGTCGTCGATCGGGTGCGCCGGCACGACCTCTACGATCGCTTCCTGGCGCAGGAGGTGATCCCGTTCGTGCGGGACAAGGCGCAGCGGGAGGACGTGGTGGCCTACGGCGCGTCGTTCGGCGGGTACCATGCCGCCAACTTCGCCCTGCGGCACCCGGAGATGATCTCGCGCCTGATCGCCTTCTCCGGGGTGTTCGACGTGCACCGTTTCCTCGACGGCTTCTGGGACGACCTGTGCTATTTCCACTGCCCGAGCGCCTACGTCGCCAACTTCCCCTCCGAGTGGGTCGCCCGCGTCAACCGCATGGGCATCGTCCTCGCCACCGGCGAGCATGATCACCTCGCGAACGAGACCCGCTCGTTTTCGGATCTCCTGCGCCGCAAGGGGATCGCCGTGCACGCCGAGCTGTGGCCCGGCGTGTTCGGCCACGACTGGCATTTCTGGATCGACAACCTGCGCCGGTTCGTCCCGTAGCCCGTCCACGCACACAAGGAGGCACGCATGCCTGAGGTCCGCTGGGAAACCCGTCTCGCCGCCCTTCTCGTCGCCGCGGCGCTGGTCGCGTGCCAGGCGGACCGGCCGTCCCGCCCCGGTCCCGAACCCGCGGCGTCCGGGAAGGAGCCGGCGTCGCCCGCCGCGCGCGCCGCGGGCGATCTCGATCGCACCGTGCTGCCGATCCCGGAGCCCGCGCCCCCTTCGATCACCGAGCTCGATGCGCGCAAGGCGACCGCCCCGCCGCGCTTCCAGGTGAAGGCGCCGGCGGGGGCGCCGAACGTCCTGATCGTCCTCATCGACGACATGGGGTTCGGCCATTCGAGCGCCTTCGGCGGCCCCGTGCAGATGCCGACCGCGGAGCGGATGGCGTCGAGCGGGCTGCGCTTCAACCGCTTCCACACCACCGCCCTGTGCTCCCCGACCCGCACCGCGCTCCTGACCGGGCGCAACCATCACATCAACAACGCCGGCGCCATCATGGAGCTGGCGACCGGGTTCCCAGGGAACACCGGCATCCGGCCGCAGAGCGTCGCGCCGCTGGCGGAGATCCTCCGGCTCAACGGGTACAGCACCGCCGCCTTCGGCAAGTACCACGAGACGCCGCCGTGGGAGGTGTCGGTCTCGGGCCCCTACGATCGCTGGCCGACCCGATCCGGCTTCGACAAGTTCTACGGCTTCATCGGCGGCGAGACCAACCAGTGGTCCCCGGCGATCTACGACGGCGTGACCCGGATCGAGCCGCCGCATACCCCCGGCTACCACTTCACCACCGACATGACCGATCACGCCATCGCCTGGGCCCGCTTCCAGCACGCGATGACGCCCGACAAACCGTTCTACATGTACTTCGCCACCGGGGCGACGCACGCGCCGCACCACGCCCCGGCCGAGTACGCCCGCAAGTACCGCGGCAAGTTCGACCAGGGCTGGGACAAGCTGCGGGAGGAGACGCTGGCGCGGCAGATCGCCCTGGGGGTCGTCCCGCAGGGGACCAAGCTGACGCCGCGGCCCCCCGAGATCCCGGCGTGGGACTCGCTCGACGCCGACCGCAAGAGGCTCTTCGCGCGGCAGATGGAGGTGTTCGCCGGCTTCGGCGAGCACACCGACCACGAGATCGGACGGCTGTTCGACGCGCTCGACGGGATGAAGGTGCTGGACAACACGCTGGTGTTCTACATCCTCGGGGACAACGGCGCGAGCGCCGAAGGGGGGCCGGACGGCACCTACAACGAGATGCTCGCCCTCAACGGCATCATCAGCGACGTCTCCTCGCAGATGAAACACCTGGACGAGTGGGGCGGGCCGAAGACCTTTCCGCACTTCGCGGTGGGCTGGGCGCTCGCCGGCGATACGCCGTTCCAGTGGACCAAGCAGGTGGCCTCGCACTTCGGCGGGACCAGGAACCCGCTCATCGTGCGCTGGCCGGCGAAGATCCCGGGGCACGGCGAGGTGCGCTCGCAGTTCGGCCACGTCATCGACGTCGCGCCGACGGCGCTCGAGGCGGCCGGCATCCCGATGCCTCAGAGCGTCGACGGCACCGAGCAGGTCCCGATGGATGGCACGTCGCTGCTCTACGCCATCCGGGACCAGGGCGCGGCGGAGCGCCACACGACGCAATACTTCGAGATGTTCGGGAACCGGGCGATCTACCACGACGGCTGGGTGGCCGCGACGCGCCACTCCATCCCCTGGGTGATGACCGAGATGCTGCCGCTCGACCAGGACAAATGGGAGCTGTACCACGTCGCCGAGGACTTCAGCGAGGCCGACGATCTGGCGGCCTCCAACCCGGACAAGCTCAAGGAGCTGCGGGCGTTGTTCGACAAGGAGGCCATCCGCAACCACGTCTACCCGATCGACGATCGGCGCGCGGAGCGCTTCGACCCGGAGATCGCCGGCCGGCCCGACCTGCTCGGCGGCCGCACCTCGATGACCCTGTTCGAGGGCATGACCGGGATCGCCGAGAACGCCTTCATCAATCTCAAGAACCGCTCGTACAGCGTCACCGCCGACGTCGAGGTCCCGGCGGGGGCGCACGGCGTCATCGCCTGCCAGGCGGGACGCTTTGGCGGCTGGACCCTTTACATGAAGGCGGGGAAGGCCCGGCACACCTACAACTACGGCGGCCTGGAGTGGACGACGGTGGAGGCCCCCCAGCCGCTCGCCGCCGGGAAACACACCCTGCGCTACGAGTTCGCCTTCGACGGCGGCCCGCCCGGCAGCGGCGGCACCGGTCGCCTGATCGTGGACGGCAAGGCGGCGGGAGAAAAAAAGATTGCCCGCATGATGCCGTACGCCCTGTCGGCCGACGAAGGGGTCGACATCGGCCTCGATCAAGAGACGCCGGTCTCGGAAGACTACAAAGCCGGGGACAACACCTTCAGCGGCCGCATCCTCCAGGTGAAGGTGGAGGCGCAGCCGCCCGCGGCGAAGTGATGGGCGCGCCGGCGCGGCGCGTCCGCGCGGGACTGCGAATCCTGCTGGCGATCGTCGTGGCGGGCGAGATCGGGGCGCGCCTCGTCGAGACGCGCCGCATCGCCCGGCCGCTGGCGGCGCCGCGCTCCGCGGCCGCCGCGCCGAGGCTCGACTCCGCGGCGTTGCTCGCCGACGTGCAGGCGCTCGCCTCGCCGGAGTTCGAGGGGCGCCGGGCCGACAGCGACGGGGGCCGCCGCGCCCGCGCCTTCGTGCTCGATCGGTTCGAGCGGCTCGGCCTCGACCCGGCCGTTCCGGGGTACGTGCAGCCGTTCTCGTTCACGCACCGCAGCGTGCGGGCCCTGCTGCGGCGCGACCGGCCGTTCGCCCTCGAGTTCAAGGACAACGCCAACGTGCTCGGCCTCGTGCGCGGGAAAACCGATCCGGATCGCTTCCTGCTGGTCTCGGCCCATTACGACCACCTCGGGATCCGCCGGGGGGATCTCTACCCCGGGGCGGACGACAACGCCAGCGGAGTCGCGGCGCTCCTCGGGTTCGCCGCCTGGTTCGCCACCCACCCTCCCGAGCACACCGTCGTGCTCGCCGCCTTCGACGCCGAGGAGGAGGGGTGCCGCGGCTCGGAGGCCTTCGCGCAGGCGCCTCCCTTGCCCCTCGACCGGATGGTGGT
>DASYQE010000374.1:0-4604 GCA_036005805.1 Candidatus Polarisedimenticolia bacterium
CGGCGTCGAGGTGGCGCCGCGCGATCTGCTGCTGGCGATGCTGCCGCCCACCCCGTCTCCGCAGCGCCTGGCGCAGCTCGTCCGCGAAGGACGCCTCACCAGCCGCTCGATGCTCGTGGTGGAGGTCACCGGGACGCGCGACGGCCGTCCCACCCGCCTGCAGTCGTACACCGAGGCGCCGGATCTCGCCGAAGCCGGCCGCATCGTTCCCGGCTCGAGCGACATCTCTCTCGTCACCTCCGCCCCCGCCGCCGTCTTCTCGCTCATGATCCTGCGGGGGCAAATCGCCGGACGTGGCGTCGTCCTGCCCGAGACGCTCTCGCATGCCGAAAGGGATCTCCTCAAGATGGGCATCGCGGCGTGCGACATCCGCATCCGGCTGCGCGAACTGGCCTGATGCGCGGCCGTGTCAGTACCGGATGCGGCGATCCGTCGGGGCGGGTTTCGGAAGCTCGACCCGGACGCGCGCGTCGAGGGCTCTCGCGCCGCGCGGCAGCACCGCGAGCGGATTGATTTCGATTTCGCGGATCTCGGGACAGAAGCCGGCAAGCGCGGAAAGACGGAGCAGGACGTCCGCCAGGGCCGCTTCGTCGGAGGGGGCTGCGCCGCGGGCGCCGCGCAGGAGGGCCGCGCCGCGCAGGCCGCCGATCATCTCGCGCGCCTCCTCCTCCCCGAGAGGAGTCAGGCGGAACTGCGCGTCGGCGAGGATCTCGGTCAGGATGCCGCCGCTGGCGCAGGCCACGACCGGGCCGAAATTGGGATCCTCGATCATGCCGGCCAGCATCTCGATCCCGCCCTCCACCATCTCCTGCACGAGGCCGCGGACCATGCGCGAGCCGAGGCGCGCCGCGAGGTCGCGCCAGGCGGCGCGCAGCGACGCCTCGTCCGCGAGACCCAGCCGCACGGCGCCCGCCTCGGTCTTGTGCAGCAGCTCGGGGCCGGAGGCCTTGAGCACCACGGGATACCCGATCGCCGCGGCGGCGCAGGCCGCTTCTTCTTCCGTGGCGACCGCCGTGGCGCGCGCGGCCGGGATGCCGATGGCAGCGAGCAGCTCCTGCGCCTCCGCGGCGGTCAGCCAGCCTCCGCCGCGCGCCATCGCCGCCTCGACCACCGCGCGCGACGCATCGCGCAGCGCGTCCGGGTAGGCGGGGGGAACGCTCTCGGGGCGGCGGCGCCACTCGCCGTACGAGGCGACGCGCGCCAGCGCCGCCGCCGCGGCCTCCGGGAAGCGGAAGCAGGGGACCGGCTCGACCAGGCGCGAGGCTCCCTGCGCGGACATGAAGACGCCGAGCACCGGCTTCGGCCCCGCCGTGGCGGCGGCGCGACGCACGGCCGCCGCCACGTCCTCGAGCCGGGTGACGAGGGGCGGAATGAAGATGACGAGGACGCTGTCCACGGCGTCGTCCCGAAGCAGGAGCGTGAGCGCGGCTTCGTACTGCTCCGCTGTGGCCGAGGCGATCATGTCCACCGGGTTGGCGACCGACGCCTCCGGCGGCAGCCGCTTCTTCAGCTCCGAAACCGTCGCGTCGCCGAGCGACGGCAGCGACAGCCCGCGCGCTTCGCAGGCGTCGGCCGCGAGGATCCCGGGCCCGCCGGCGTTGGTGAGGATCGCCACGCGGCGAGCGGCCGGCACCGGCTGCTGCGCCAAAAGCGTCGCGGCGTCGAACATCTCCTCGATGGTGTCGGTGCGGATCACCCCGGACTGCCGGAAGAGCGCGTCCACGATGGCGTCGCGCGAAGCGAGGGCGCCGGTGTGCGACGAGGCGGCCCGGGCGCCGGCGGCCGACCGTCCCGACTTCACCGCGACGATCGGCTTGCGGCGCCCGACGCGGCGGGCGATCAGGCTGAAGTTGCGCGGGTTGCCGAAGCTCTCGACATAAAGAAGGATGACGCGAGTGCGCGGATCGCCCGACCAGAAGACCAGCAGGTCGTTGGTCGAGACGTCGGCCGCGTTGCCGATCGACACGAAGCTCGAGAGTCCCAGATGGATCGAGCGGGCGTAATCGAGGATCACGAGCCCGAGCGCGCCGCTCTGCGTGGACATCGCGACGAAGCCTTCGGGCGGCGAGACCGGCGCGAAGGTGGCGTTGAGCGGGGCCGTCGGATCGGTGCTGAGGAGTCCCATGCAGTTCGGCCCCACCATGCGCATGCCGGCGCGGCGCACCTGGTCGAGGAGAGCCGCCTCGCGCGCCCGCCCGGCGGCGCCGGTCTCGCCGAATCCCGCGGTGATGAGGGTCAGCGCCTGCACTCCCTTCGCGGCGCAGTCCTCCACGACGGCGGGAACAGCCTCCGAAGGGACGGAGACCACCGCCAGGTCGACCGGCCCCGGGATGTCGGTGATGCGCGGGACCGCCGGAACGCCGCCGACGACCCTGGCCGTCGGGTGAACGACGTGGATCGGGCCGGGGAAGCCGTGCTCGACCAGGTTCTGCAGGATGGCGCGCCCGATGCCGCGCGGCTCGTGGCTCGCGCCGACGATCGCCACGGCGCGCGGCGAGAAGAACGCGCGCATCGACGCGGCCGCCGCCGAATCCGAGCGCTTCCCGGCGAGATCGCGCGACGCGGCGGTCGGCTCGAGGGAGAGGCGCAGGCGGATCCCGTCGGCGTCGCGGCTCTCGGCGACCGCGAACCCCGAATCGAGGAAGATCCGCAGCCGACCCTCCTGGTCGCGCGGCACGCGCGTGACGAAGAAGCGCAGGCCGTGCTCCCACGCGGTCGCGGCGAGAAGCTCGAGCGCACGCGTCCCGAGCCCGCGTCCGCGCAGGGGCGCCGCCACCGCGAGGCCGACGAACGCCTCCTCCGAGCCGGCCGACGCCCGCGTGTAGCGCGCAATGCCGACCAGCCGCGCTCCCGCTTCGGCGACGAGCGTCAGCTGCTGCGCCGGATCCTCGGGCGCGTCGTGCGCCGGAGGTTCGGGAGGCCAGCCGGGCCCGCGCTCGACCGGGTTCAGCGGCGCGAGACGGGCGGCGAGGTCGCGGAGCCCCCCCGCGTCGTCAGGTGACAGGGCGCGCAGCCGCAAGGTCGTTCCGTCCCTCAGGACGACGTCGGTGTCGAACGCTTTCGAGGAGCTCACGCGGGCGTATGGTACCCCGCTCTTCGGAGACTCCCGAGGCGGCGGTCGGGAGGTGGAGCGGTCCTCCGGGCGATGCCCCTGAACTCCCTGTCACCAAAGGATTTTGAGCCGATTGAGCGCGTGGCATCCGCCTTGCTGAATGGGTGGCAAGGAGGACATACCGCATGACACGTTCGTCTCTGTTTTCGCTGATGCTCGTCGGCTGCCTCGCGATGGCGGGCACCGCCCGGGCGCAGGACACCACGCGCCCCTCGGGCGACCCCGATCCGATGCTGCAGGCGGCCACGGGCGATCCGGCCACGCCGGGCTCGAGCCCGACGTACGACCCGAATCGTCCCTCGGCCGATCCGAACCGGCCCTCGACGGGGCCGGCGGCCGACCCGTACCGCTCCACCACCGACCCGAACGGTGCGACGGATCCCACCGCGCGGACGGGCGATACCAACGATCCGACGCGGCGCAACCTGCCCGCCACCGCCAGCAACGCTCCCGTTCTTCTGTTGATTGGCGCCGTGGCGCTTGGTACTCTGGCGGCGTTCCTGGTGCTCCGCCGGCGGGGAGTCACCCATCCCTAGGACCGGTCGTGAAGAGGCCCCGCGGCTCATGGCTTGGCGTCGCGGGGCCTCTCTCGATGGCCGGGCGCGCGGCCGGGAGCAGGGATGGCTCGACGGTGCAGCGACTCCTGGCGATCGGATTGCTTCTGACAGGCCTGATGTTCCTCGGGGCCTGGACCTGGGAGCAGCTCGACACGCGGTGGTTCCAGGAAACCCAGAACCGCCGCCTGGCCGAGCTGCAGCAGACACGGTCTTCGGCGCCCAAGTCGTCGACCACATCCTCCTCTTCCGCCACGCGGAAGGAGAAGCCGGCCGCCACCAACCTGCACACCGGCGATCTGATCGGGAAGATCGACATCGGCCGGGTGGGCCTCTCGGCGATCATCGCGGAGGGGACCGACAACCGGACGCTCCGCCGCGCCGTCGGCCACGTCCCTTCCACGCCCCTGCCCGGGGATGACGGCAACGTGGTCCTCGCCGGACACCGCGATTCGTTCTTCCGGGCGCTGCGGACGGTCCAGGAGGGAGACGAGATCGAGCTGACCACTCCGGGCGCGACGTTGCGTTACGAGATCACCTCGATCGAAGTGGTCGGAGCCGAAGACACCGACGTGCTCTGGCCGACCAGGGAGAAGTCGCTGACGTTGATCACCTGCTATCCGTTCCACTACATCGGTCCCGCCCCCGACCGATACGTCGTCCGCGCCCGCCAGCTCGACTGAAGAGCGGCCGCGGCGGGTCCCGCGAGGCGCCTCCCCAGACGGCGCCGACGCTCCCTCCCGAAGGAGGTCTGGTTCGATGGTCCGGAAATCGATGGTCGTTCTGGTCGGGCTCGCCGCGGCCGCCGCGATCGCGGTCTGGCCGCTCGGAGCCGCTGCGAGCGACGACAGGAAAGTGAAGCGCGAGGCGCAGGCGAGCGAGATGATGGCCGAGGCCGACGCGGTGCTGAAAGCCGCCGTCAGCGCTCCCGACAAGGG
>DASYQE010000375.1:0-1605 GCA_036005805.1 Candidatus Polarisedimenticolia bacterium
CGCCGCAAGCGTCGTTCCGGTGGAGACGACATCCGCCACTACCTCGGCGACGCCGAGGCGAACAGCGTTCTCCACGGCGCCATCGAGCTTGATCACCTCCGCGTCCACGCCTGCGTCGGCGAGATGCTTCGCGACGAGCCCTGAGTACGCGGTTGCGATACGGCGCCCGGCCAGGTCCCCCACATCGGACGCGGTGCCGGGCGCTGCGGCGTACCTGAAAGTCGACGCGCCGAAGTCGAGACCGAAGACCTCCTCAGCCGCGGCACCTGAGTCCCGCAGCATGTCCCGGCCGGTGATTCCGACATCGAGCTGGCCCCGGCCGACATAGATGGCAATGTCCCGTGGCCGGAGGTAGAAGAAGTCGACCGCATTGTCGGTGTCGTGCACGACGAGCTCGCGCTCGTTTGCGCGCTGGCGATAGCCGGCCTCGCGCAGCATCTGGGCGGCCGGCTCAGCAAGCGCACCCTTGTTCGGCACCGCGACGCGGAGCATGCGTCCTCCTCTGAAGGACGGATTCGCAGGGCTAACAAGAGGACCTCATCCACCCGGGACCAGGTGCTCCTAGCGTCCGTTGACGAAGTCCCTTTACGTCTCCGGTCCGCCGGCGCTGGCCACGTTCGCCGCTCGCCCACGTAGCGCCCTGACGAGGGCTCGCTGCGGCCTTGCCAAGCATCCGGCGGTCCTCAGGCATCCGTAAAAGACGCCGGCAACGAGATGCTAGAGATGAGCGTATATGTCTTCGAGGGTGAGGCCGCAGGCGATCATCAGCACCTGCGCGTGGTAGAGGAGCTGTGCCAACTCTTCTGCGGCGCGGTCGCGGCCCTCATGCTCGGCGGCCATCCATGCCTCGGCCGCCTCCTCGACGAGCTTCTTGCCGATCGTGTGCGGACCGGCCTCGAGGAGCTCGGCCGTGCGTGAGCCGGCCGGCCGGGTGGCCGCCCGCTCGCTCAGCCGGGCGAAAAGCGCCTCGAAGCTCAGGTACTCCCTCGGTGAAGATCCTCGCTCGTCCACCCGAGCGAGCGTACGGGACCACCGAAGCAGGTCGGCGCGCCTGAACCGCCCGAGACCGGCACCGCCGGCACAGCCGGTCAGTCCTGGCGCAGCGATCGCAGCGCCAGTGCTGTCGCGACCGCCGCTTGTCCCGCCTCGTAGCCCTTGTCCTCCAAGGAGCCCGGCAGGCCGCTGCGGGCATAGGCCTGTTCATCGTCATCACATGTGAGAACACCGAATCCGACCGGCACGCCGGTGCGCACGGACACCTCGGTCAGCCCGACGGTCGCGCCCTGGCAGACGTACTCGAAGTGGGGAGTGTCGCCGCGCACCACAACCCCCAGCGCCACGACTGCGTCGTAGCCCTGCCCGGCAAGTGCGGCTGCGGCAACGGGAAGCTCGAAGGTGCCAGGGACCCGCACGACGGTCGGCTCATCGACGCCGGCCTCCTTGAGCGCACGCAGCGCACCGTCGAGCAGCGCATCGGTGATCCGCTCGTGCCAGCGCGCCGCCGCCACCCCGACCCGCAGGTCGGCGCCGTCCCCCGCGGCGATCCGCGGCACTCCGGACTTGCTCACGGCCGGCCCTCCGCCGACGCCTCTACGGGCCGCACCG
>DASYQE010000376.1:0-3320 GCA_036005805.1 Candidatus Polarisedimenticolia bacterium
CCGGCGATCCCGAGGTGCGCCGCCGCGCCGTGGCCATCGACGACTTCTATGCCGACATCCCCTACGAGGGCGAGATCGTGCGGGCGCGCGTGCAGGACGGACGCTACATCCTGCACCGGGGCGGCGATCAGTTCCTCGAGATTCCCGGCCCGGCGACCGTCGACAAGGAGCAGATCAGCCCGACGCGCGACACGAGGCTGCGCTGGATGCAGTCGGTCGTGAGCTGCACGCACTACGTCTGCGGCGCGGGGGAGGCGAAGTACCTGAACAAGGACGACGCTCCCGGCATCGAGTTCGTCGATCGGGATGTCGTGGATCGGCCGCACGAGTCGTGGATCGGGGAGGAGGAGCCGCCGCATGCCGCCGCGCGCGTCTGATCCGTCCCGCCTGCGCATCCTCGCGGTCGGCCCGCACCCGGACGATGTCGAGTTCGGCTGCGGCGCCATCCTGATCGGCGAGGCGAAACGCGGGCACGCCGTCACCGTTCTCAATCTCTCGCGCGGCGAGTCCGGGACGAGCGGCACGCCGGAGATCCGGGCGCGCGAGGCCGCGGCCGCCGCGGAGCGCATGGGGGTCACGCTCGAATGGCTGCCGCTGGACGGCGACGCTCGTCTCCAGGAGAGCGTGGAGAATGCCTTCGCCCTCGCCCGCGCCATCCGCCGGCTCCGGCCGCACCTCGTGCTGGCGCCGCTTCCCGTCGAGAACCAGCACCCCGACCACTTCAAGGCGGGGCGGATGGTGCGCGATGCGGCGCGCCTGGCGCGCTACGGAGGGCTCACGGGGCTCGGCGACGCCGCGCCGCACTCCATCGACGCGCTCTACTTCTACGACATCGCCGGCACCGGCGAGGGTCCGCGCGACCCGGCGCTGGCGCGGCTCGTCATCGACGTGTCGGACGCCTTCGCCGCCTGGGCCGAAGCGATGCGGTGCCACGTGTCCCAGATGCAGACCCGCGACTACATCGAAATGCTGACGGCGCGCGCCCGCCTGCTCGGCACGCAGGTCGGTGTCGGGCACGCCCTGGCGGTCTGGGCGAACGATCCGGTGCGCCTCGCGGGCCTGAGCGACCTGCGCGGCTCGGGGAGGCGCTTCTGAACGCGCTCGTCCGGCGCTCCGGGGAGACCTCCGCGTCGCGCCCGCAGGCGGCGGCGCCGGCGGAGCGCCTGCGCATCGCCATCGCCTCGTACCCCTCGGTGGGTGGCAGCGGCATCCTCGCGTCGCAGCTCGGGCAGCAGCTGGCGCGCCGCGGGCACGAAGTCCATTTCGTCTCGTACGGCCCGCCGTTCCGCCTCGACCCGGCCACGCCGAACGTCACGTTCCATCCGGTGCGCATCAATGAATACGACCTGTTCCGCTATCCCGACTACACGCTGCCGCTGTCGGTGGCGCTCGCCGACGTCAGCCGCGAGCACCGCATCGATCTCATCCACGCCCACTACGCCGTGCCGCACGCGGTGGCCGCCTACCTGGCGCGGCAGATGCTCGGCGCGGCGGCGCCGCGGCTGATCACCACGCTCCACGGCACCGACACCACGCTGATGGGGAAGGATCCGTCGTACCGGCCGGTGGTGCGGCACGCCATCGCGGCCTCCGACGCGGTCACCGCCGTCTCGGCGTTCCTGCGCGACGAGACGAAGGAGATCTTCGACATCGACCGGCCGATCGACGTGGTGCACAACTTCTTCTCGCCGGTCGCGCCGAAGCGGTCGCGCGCCGCCGTGCGCGCCTCGCTCGGCATCCGCGAGGACGAGGTGGTCGCGCTGCACATGTCGAACCTGCGCTCCGGCAAGCGCATCGAGGACCTGCTGCGCGTCGTCGCCGAGGTCAAGCGTCGCGATCGCCTGCGACTGCTGGTGCTCGCCGGCGGCGACTTCACTCCGTTCCGGGCGCTGGTGGAGAACCTCGGGATCGCGCGGCGCGTCACCGTCGTCGGCGCGGTCCCCGACGTCGAGGACTACCTGCACGCCTCCGACCTGGGCCTGTACACGTCCGAGAGCGAGTCGTTCGGCCTGTCGATCCTCGAGGGGATGTTCCACGGTCATCCGATCCTGGCGACGCGGGCCGGCGGCGTGCCGGAGGTGGTGGTGGATGGCGAGACCGGCTTCCTGTTCGCCCCGGGCGACATCGACGGGTTCGCCGGGCGGCTTCAGGAGATGGTCGAGGCGCCGGAGCGCTTCCGCGACCTGGGGACGCGGGCCAGGGCGCGGGCGGAGGCGCTGTTCTCCGCCGAGCGCATCGTCGGGCAATATCTCGAGGTGTACCGCCGCGTCCTGGGCGGCGCGGGTGACGCCGGCGCCTCCGCCGGCGGCGCCTGAACGGGGGAGCCGGCCGCGCGGCCGGGGTGCGGGGACGGGACTCATTCCTGAAGAAGGGAGCGACGCGATGAAGGGTGCGATTCGACCGGCCGGGATCTGCGCGGCCCTGGGGCTGGCGGGGTGGGCCGGCGCGGGGGCGGCGCCGCTCCAGCCGCCGCGACCCGATGCGGCGGCGATCCAGCTCGCCCTCAACAAGCTGCAAGTCCTCGAGAGCGTGCTGTACGTCGCGGCGCACCCGGACGACGAGAACACCCGGCTCATCGCCTGCATGGTGAACGGCCGGCTCGCCGACACGGCGTACCTCTCGATGACGCGCGGCGACGGCGGGCAGAACCTCATCGGCCCGGAGATCGGCGAGCTGCTCGGGGTCATCCGGTCGCAGGAGCTGCTGGCGGCGCGGCGGCTCGACGGCGGCCGGCAGTTCTTCACGCGCGCCGTCGACTTCGGCTTCTCGAAGACGCCCGAAGAGACGCTGCGCATCTGGGATCGCGACCAGGTCCTCGCCGACGTCGTGCGGGTCTACCGCCAGTTCCAGCCGGACGTCGTGATCACCCGGTTCCCGCTGACCGACACCGACACGCACGGCAACCACACCGCCTCGGCGCTCCTGGCGCGCGACGCGTTTTCGGCCTCGGGCGATCCGAAGAGGTTCGCGGACCAGCTCCCGACGCTGCAGCCGTGGAAGCCGAAGCGCCTGTTCTGGAACACCTCGCCCTTCTGGTACGACAACAAGGACGACTTCAAGCCGGAGACGATGGTGAAGATCGACGTCGGCGGCTTCGCGCCCCTCCTCGGCGAGTCGTTCCCCGAGCTGGCGGCGCGCAGCCGCAGCATGCACCGCAGCCAGGGATTCGGGGCGAGCGGCTCGCGCGCGGAAGTGACCGAATACCTCGAGCGGGTGGACGGCGAGCCGGCGAAGGACGATCCCTTCGAGGGGATCGACACGACCTGGAACCGGCTGCCCGGGGGCGCACCCATCGGGGCGCTTCTGGCGCGCGCCGCGAA
>DASYQE010000377.1:0-4280 GCA_036005805.1 Candidatus Polarisedimenticolia bacterium
CGAGGCTGCGCGGCCTGGACTACGGCGGCCGCTACCGGGCCCTGTCGGCCTGAACCGGCAGTCGTCCTCGCTGATGTCGGGCTAGAATCCGGCGCGCACCCTTTTCAACGCCCGATTCGGAGACCCGGACGATGACTCGACACCCGCTGACCGCCCTCCTCGCGATCGCCCTCGCCGTCCTCGTCGCGGGGACGGCGGTGTTCGCCGTGACCGTGAAGTCCGACTACGACAAGAACGTCGATTTCACCAAGTACAAGAGCTTCGCCATGAAGCCGGGAACCGACGCCCCGACCCCGTTCGCGCAGGAGCGCATCACGGCCGCGGTGAAGAACGAGCTGAAGGCACGCGGTCTGAGCGAGAGCGCGACCCCGGACGTCTTCGTCTACACGCACGCCAAGGTGAGCACCGAGAAGCGCGTGGACGTCACCAGCTTCGGCTATGGCGGCTACCCGGGCTGGGGCGGCTGGGGCGGCTCCTTCGGAACGTCCTCGGCCATGGTGACCGACGTGCCGATGGGGACGCTCATCGTGGACATCGTGGACGCGAAGAACGATCAGCTCGTCTGGCGCGGCATCGGCAGCGACACGCTGCTGACCAACCCGACCCCCGAGAAATCCGAAAAGCGGATCAACAAGGGAGTCGCGAAGCTCTTCACGAAGTACCCGGTGCTGCCGGGAGGAGAGAAAAAGAAGTAGCGACTCGGCTCAGGCGGCGGGCTTCCGTCGGAAGCCCCCGCCGACCTGTCGTCTCAGGTCAGGGTCAGTGATGACCACCGCCGCGCGAACCGCCACCGCCGCCGCGCGGGCCACCACCGCCGCCCATGCGACCCCCGCCTCCGAAGCCGCCACCGCGGGGAGCTGACGGCACCATCGAACGGCCGCCGAAGCCCCCGCCACTCGGCATCGAAGGCCGGCTGTACCCGGGCATTCCGCCGCCATAGCCGACCGAGGGCCCGCGCATCGACTGCGACGGACGCGACGGCTGGGACGGAGCCGAGGGTTGCGCGGGCCGCGAGTAGACCCGTCCCGGCTGCGGCGTCGTCGGCCGCGTCGGGCCGTAGGTCCTGGCCGAGGGCGCCCGCTGACCCGACGGCGCCTGACCCGAAGGTTGCGACGGCCGGGGAACCGGCCGGCCGGTCGGACGTCCCGGCTGCGCCGGATGCGTTGGACGAGTCGGGGAGGCCGGGCTCGCCTGCGCACCGGACGAAGGCTGCCCGGGCGCCGACGGTCGCGTCGCCTGGCTGCCACCCTGCTGGGGCGGTCGCCCCTGCTGCGGTCTCGCCTGCTGGCTCGGGCGGCTCTGACCCTGCCCCTGATGACCCTGCCCCTGAACGGTCGCGCCACCCGGGGCCGTGCCGGTCGAAGGCCGGGCCGGATTGGTCGGCCGGCCGACGCCACCGTTGCGCGGCACCTGCCGGGTCGAGCTCGTCGGCTGCCCCGTCGCGGTCCCGGGGCGAACGCCGTTGCGATTCCCCGGAGCGGTCGTCACCTGGCTGCCGGCGGGGGCGGCGGTCAGACCGCGGTGCGGTGACACCCCGCGCCGCGCGAACTTGTCCTGCGTCTGCGCGGTCCGCGTCGCGTTTCTCGGGGTCCGATACAAATTGACGTTCGTTCCCTGGGGAAGTCGCGTCGCCGGGACGCTGGCGACAGCGACCGCGCCCCTGGCATAGGCGCCATAGTAGGGGGCCGCCCCTGCGCCATACGGGTAATAGCAATGCCCATACGGTCCCCACCAGCCCGGATAGCCCCAGGCATAGGCCGGGTATCCCCAGTAGTAGGGGTAGGAGGCGTAGTACGGGTATCCCCAGCCCCAGCCGAACCCGAAGCCGAAAGACCAGCCCCAGCCGTACGAATAATGGGCCGAGAACCCCCATGTCCATGGGTAGGGGTAGTAGGCGCTGCCCCACCAGCCCGGATAGTAGTAACCGGTCCCCCACACCACGGTGCCGTGATACGGGTAGGAGCCGACGTAACCCGGCAGGTAGCCGTAGTACACAACATCCGGGTTCGAGTCATAGACGTAGACGTACTTGGTGTTGTACGCCGGCGAGTCGGGCGGGATCTCCTGGACCTCCTGAGGAACCTCGTCCGCCAGCGCCCACGGGCCGTCCGGCGCGTCCGACTCGAACCAGACCCCCTGATCCACCGCGTAGTACCTGCCGTTGATGAGCAGGACCTGGGTCGTGGTGTTCACCGCGTACTCGATCTCAGTCTTGGGGATCTTCTTGAACTGCGGCGTGCCGTCGTACTCGACCGTGAGCTGTGCCTCGTCCCGGCGGACCGCGGCGGTCTGCGGCACGGCGGCGTCCTCGACCGCCTCCTCCGCCTGCGGCGTGCCGGAGATGCTCGCCAGGACGCCCCCCTTCGCCGAGCCCGGGGGGATCTTCGCGAACGCGTCCGGCAGGTTGTCGGCCCGGACATACTCCCAGGGACCGGTCTGCATGTCGGTGGTCCTGTACCAGCGGCCGGAGAGCAGGACGTAATACTTCTGCGATCCGACGTCCATGAGGACGTCGCTCGCCGTGTTGCTCAGGTAGAGCAGGTCGCCGCCCGCGATCGGGGCGAACTTCGGCTCGCCGTCGGTGACGATGAGCTCGGTCGGCTCGGTGGCGACGATCACCTGTGGCGGCGGCCCTTCCTTCGTCTGCCCACCGTCGGCCTTCGCCTGATCCCCCTGCTGCGCTGACGCTTTGGCCGCGTCGGCCCCGGACTGGTACAGCTTGCGCACGTCCCCCGGCGGCGAATCGATCGGCTTCCACGGCGCCTTGACCGACTTCGCTTCGTACCAGTGGCCGGCGGACTGCAGATAGAGCTTGTTGTTGTCGGTGTCGCGCACCATGAACGCGGGGGTGTTGACCACCCGCTCCAGGTCCTCGTCCTTGACCTTGACCGTCTTCGGCCCGCCGTCGAGGACCACCAGGGTGGACGGGGTCTTCTCGAAAATGATGCGCGGCGGATTCATGTTGAGGTTCTCGGCCTGCGTCCGCTCGTCGCGCGTCGCCTGCAGTCCCTGCGTCAGGGTCTCGAGCCCGGTCTTCACTTCGAGATCCTTCGCCACCTTGCGGGCCTGATCGAGCAGGCGGCCTTCCTCGCCCGGCGTCGAGTCGGGGAGATGGACCTTCATGATCCGCACCTTGTCGGCTTCGACGGTCCCCTTCTCGCGGTCGACCGTCACCTCCGCCTCGATCCAGGCGGCGCCGAAGATCGGCGTCGTGCGGCCGGACTGCGTGACCGCGAGAGCGGAGCGGCCGGAGAGAACGTCCTGTTCGAGGGCGTCCCACTGCGGCTGGTAGAAGACGAGCTTCGTCCCGTCGACTTTGAACTCCTGCGGCCAGGCCGACTCCTCAGGCGGCTTGGCCGCCCAGACGGTCGTGCCGGCCATCGGCACGGCGGCACACAAGACTGCCGCCAGGACCATGAACAGGAGAGGAGCCGGACTCCGACGGCGGGGTCGCGCGGGGTACTCGAGCATGGCAACACCTCGTCCCGCGGAACGGAGGCGGCAGACGGCCGCCGGAAAATGTCCGTCCAGCGCGGTGTATCAAATATAACACGCGGCGCGGTTGAAGGCCCGCCCGATTCCCCTTTCGTTCCCGGTCCTGACCCTCTATTCGGCCCCCCCGAGCCTGTAATAGGATGCCCAACGTCCGGAGACAACCTGACAGTCCGTCAAAGGGTCGACACCCACAATGGGAGGATGGTCCATGTCCGTCAGAATCAAACAGTTCGCCGCGATCGCCGTGCTTTTCGCCGTCCCGGCGCTGGTCCTGGCGGCCGCCGCTCCCGACAAGGCCGAGAAAGTCGCCGAGAAGATGCTCGGCCTCGACAAGGCGATTCAGCAGGGGGCAGCCCAGATCGACAAGACCCTCGCTTCCCTGAACGCGCTGGCCCAGCCGGAGGGTGACCTCACGGCCAAGTACAAGGACTTCTCGAAGAACGTCGACACGCTCGACAAGATGTCGCAGAAGGCGAAGAGCAACGCCGAGGCCGCGGCCAAGGATCGCGACGCCTACATCGCCCAGTGGAAGGCCTCGCAGGACAAGATCCAGAACCCCGAGCTCAAGACCGCATCCGAGGCGCGCCGCGCCGAGCTGCAGCCGAAGATCGAGGCGATCAAGACCTCGCTCGGTTCGGCGCGCGAAACCTTCACGCCGTTCATGCAGGACCTCAAGGACCTGCGCACCTTCCTCGCCAACCAGCTCAACCCGGGGGGCATCGCCGCGGCGCAGTCGCTCATCACCAAGTGCAACGAGAGCGGCGAGAAGGTGAAGGCCGACCTGT
>DASYQE010000378.1:0-27281 GCA_036005805.1 Candidatus Polarisedimenticolia bacterium
GTTGCGCCGGCGCGACAGCCGCCGCAGATGCCGGTCGAGCAGCCGCGCCCGGTAAGCCAGATCCGCCTCGGGCGTCTCCGTGCCGGGCGTGTCGGAGCGAGGCGGGGGGAACGATGCCCCGGCGGACGACGGCGTTGCCTGCAGCGACACGCGGCCCCCTCTCCAGTGACGTGGACGCGGGGGCCGTCACGATGGTATGCATATTATGCATACTATGGTGTCGCAAGTCAAACGGTCTGCAAGAAGATGACTCGCGGCGAGCCAATCAGTGCGCGCGGACGAACTCCCGCATGGCGGCCTCGGCGGCGGCGTAGGTGGGATAGTTGCCGCCGTAATCGATGCCGTCGACGCCGAGCTGGCGCGGGGTCTGGAGGACCGTGAGGCGCCAGCCGGCAACCGCCAAAGGCTCCAGGGTGATTTCGTAGGAGCGCCCCTGCGGGCTCTCGAGACGACGCTTGACCGGGCCGCTCGGCTCCGGCGGAGAGGCTTCGGCATGGGCTCGATCGACCGCCGCACCGGCGGGCTTTTCCGCTCCCCCGCCCATCGCCTGCTTCACCTCCTCCAGCCAGACCTTGTAGGCGTCGGCGAGCGCCGGCTCGGCGCGCGTGAAAACCAGCCCCATCGCCCGGCCGCCGCCCGCCTCGCCGGAGCTGCCCGTCCAGGTGACCCGGGCCCGCAGCCGCACCGCCCGGCCGGGAAACTGCACCACGACGTCCAAAAGCGTGTGCATCGGGAAGATGTCGGCCGCCGCGACGCGCAAACCGCCCTGCGAGATGTCGACGGCGATGCCGCCGCGCATGTGCCCCGCCGTCCCGAACTGCACCGGCAACCGGCGCGCAATGCGCGGCTGCTCGCGTTTCTCGATCGGCTCACCCGGGGACATGACGACCCTCCTGGTGCTCGGCGGTCGAGATCATTCCAGTTCTGTCGCCGTCACGCCAGGGCCTGCGTCCCCCTGCCCCTGACGAGCGTCTAGCAGCCGGTCCCGCCGGCCCCGGGCAGGCGCGGCTTCGCCGTCGTATCGCTGCCGAGGGTGCGGATGACACCGTCGTCGTACTCGATGAGATAGAAGAAGCCCTCGCCGAGCGCGGGGACGTCGGCATCCTCGTGGCCGGCGGTGCTGCGATCCGCCGACCGGCTCTCGATGCAGGTCAGCGGGCCGAGATCGATCGCGTCCGGCAGCTCGCGGACGCGATGCAGGTCGCCGCGCACCACGTCGTAACGGTCCAGCCCCGCCGCGTCGCTCCAGGTGAGAACCGTTCCCCCGGGGTTCACGCCCGCGACCAGTTCGATCGGATCGACGGCCCCGTGCCGGTCGTGCGGCACCAGGACGACGGTGACTTTCTGCGTCACGTTCCCTGCTGCGTCGCGCGCCTGGTAGGTGGCGCTGTAGGTCCGGCCGGGTCCGCCGGCGCTGCGCTCGGCGCGCAGGCGGAAGGCGATGTCGGCCGTGCCCGGCTGGACGTCCTGCACGTCGTCGACGGTCTGGCCGTCGGCTCCGCCTGGGAGATCGTCCGGCTCGCTGCTTTGCAGCGACGTGAGCACGAACGACGCCGCGCCGCAGAGATCGACCGCGCCCACCGTGGCGTTCACCTGCACCATCTGGTGCGCGGGCGGCCAGAGCAGCGCGGGCGCGAGAGCGACGCTCAAAACCGGCGCCGTGGTGTCGACGACCGCGAACGGCGCGGCGGCGAGTCCGGTCAGGCCTCCTGAGTCGGTCACCCTGAGGGTGAGAACGTGAGCCCCGAGCGGCAGCGTGACCGACGTCATGGCGCCGGTCGCCACGCGCCGCTCCGAAGCCTCGCCGTAGTCCTCGAACCACTCGTAGAGAACGATGTCGTCGTCGGGATCGAAAGAGGCCGTGCCGTCCAGGTGCACCATCGCTCCGTCCGGCGAGGAGCACTCGGACACGCCGCCGCCGCGAATCGCCGCCGTGGGACCGGCGCCGCAGGCGGCCCCATCCAGGATCAGCCGCGCCTGCCCCTGCAGCGTCATCGGCACGCACGCCATGCGCTGCGGCAGGCTCACGTCGTTGCGCGCGCAAAGCAGGTAGTCGCCGGCCGCGATCCCGGCGAGATCGATCGTCCCCGGCAGCGCCCCGCCGAGAAACGGCGCCTCGACGACCGGGGTTCCGGCCGCCAGGAAGGGATCGAGGAAGGTGTGCGTGGTCTCGAATGCGTCGATGACGTATCCGGCGGCGCACAGGTCGGTCACGTCGCAGTTGCCGCCGTCGTGATCGAAGACGCAGGTGTCGGTCGCCACCACGCCGCGCCATGCCGTCAGCCGGATCCAGGCGAGGACGGAGGAGGAGCCGATCTTGCGGATGCGGATGACATTGTCACGGCCCGGGAGCCACGCCCCCGCCAGCACGGCGGCGTCCTCGAACCGGAACGACTGCGGTGGCGCCCCGCAGTCGCAGCTCAGGGTCGGATCGGCCTCGATCCGCCCGACCGGCACCCCGTTGAGCTCGAATGCGAAGGCGTCGCCCGTGCCACAGGCGGAGTCGAGCACCGTGAACTCGATCGCGTCGGGCGGCGTGCCGCCAACGTGATGGATCAGAACGGCGCCGTCGATGGCGCCGCTTTCCCCCGGGCCCCTGACCATGTCGATCGTCGTCTGCACACAGGCGGTCCCGGCGGTGATGGGAGCGAAGCAGGCCACCGACTCCGCCTGGGCCGGGTCCGAAACGCGCGGGCAGAGATCGCAGGCATCTCCCCATCCGTCGGCATCCGTGTCGGTCTGCGCATGGTCCGGGACGCCGGGGCAGATATCGACGCTCTGGCAGACACCATCACCGTCCGGGTCGTTCAGCACATCGCGTGGACAGGCATCGGCGCCGTCGAGGATCCCGTCGTGATCCGTATCGGGATCGCGCGGGTCGGTGCCGGCCACCAGGACCTCCTGGCCGTCGTTGAGGCCATCCGCGTCGGTGTCCGGATTGCGGGGCAGCGTCCCGGCCGCCTGTTCGCCGAGGTTGTCGAGCCCGTCGGCGTCCGGGTCGTCGTGCGCATCGCCGGGCGAGCGCGGATCGAGACCGTTGCGTACCTCGAACCCATCGCGCAGGCCGTCTCCGTCCGTGTCGGCGCTCAGGCGCAAGGTGCCCAGCCGTGATTCTTCGTCATCGGCCAGGCCGTCGCCGTCGCTGTCGCCGGCCCGCGCGGCGCAGACGGAGAAGACCTGGCCGCTTTCGGCACCGGCGATGGTGCCCTGGAAGGAGCCGTCGTGCGTTCCGTAGATCTTCAGCACCCCCTGGTGCAGGACGTACAGAAGCTCTCCGCGGCGATCGAGCGCCAGCGCCTCCGCGGTCAGGGTGCCGAAGCCGTCGATGTTGAAGATCGGCCGGACGAACAACGGATCGGCGTCGAAGCGTCCGGTGGCGAGGTCGATCGTGTACGCGGCGATCCGGACCGTCGGGCCGGAAAGCTTCATGAAGATGGTGGCCCGAAGCCCGGTGATCTGCAGGACCGGGTCGGTCGCGCCGCCGGGGAGCGCCAGGACATCGACCGGTTCGAGACCGCGCAGCCGGAGGGAGCGCAAGGTCTGGTCGGATCGCAGCGCGAGGACGTACTCGCCCAGAGGCGCGCAGGTGACGTTCGTCCATTGGGTCGTCGGCGCCCCCCCCTCGACGAACTCCTGGGTGTCGGTGAGATCCCCCGCCTCACCGAGCCTCAGCCGGGTGATCCGCGTCCCGGCCGCGTCCACGACCAGGACGGAGCCGTCCGGACACACATCGATGGCGCGGCAGGCCGGGACCAGGTTCGAGACACCGACTTCGACCCGCGCCTCCCGGTCGACGACCGAAATCCCGTGTGACGTCCCGAAACCCGTCGTGGAGCAGCTGACGATGTATTTCCCGTCCGGGCTCGCCGCCACATCATTCGCGTAGATCGAGGTGGGGATGGGATTCGGCGCCGCGGCGAAGGCGGGCGGCGTGGACCCCAGATCGACGACCCGCAGGCCATTCACGACCGGGATGAAGCCCTCGCGGCCATCGGGCGTCAGGGCGCAGTCATACCCGGAGGAGGATGGCTGCGCGAGGGTGGCCAGGACGGCGCTGGTCTCCTGATCGACGACGGTCGCGCGGTAGCCGTTGTAGTAATTGGTGAGCAGCACCCGACCCGCGGCGAGATCGTCCGCCGGGTCGAGCGGGTCGGAGGCATCGAGCGCGACCTCGTTTCCGTCCAGGGCCCCGCCGCCGTCGCTGTCCGCCTTGCGCGGATCGGTTCCGCGCCCGTGCACCTCCTCGCCGTCCGCCAGGTGGTCTTCGTCGGTGTCGCCATCGCGCGGGTCGGTCGCGTACATCAGGACTTCCTCGCCGTCGGACAGACCGTCGTGGTCGGTGTCGGCATCTCCCGGGTCGGTGCGCGCCGCCGCCTCACCGACGTTGTCGAGACCGTCCCCATCGGGGTCGGTCGTCCCGTCGACGGGCGACAGCGGGTCTTCGTCGTGATGCGACTCGAAGCCGTCGGGAACGCCGTCCCCGTCGCTGTCGGGGTTGGCCGGGTCGGTCCCGAGACGCCGCTCGAGGTCGTCGGTCACTCCGTCGTGATCGCCATCCGGCCGGCGCAGGCAGACGCCGGTGGGGGACTCGATCGTCTCGTCCAGGATGCTGGAGAGCACCCGGCCGCTGCCGGTGTCCAGGATCGACAGCGCCCCGAACTCGGTGACGAACAGCTCCGTCCCTGTGGGATCGACTGTAATCGTGTCGACTCCGTAGAAACCCTGCGCGCTGGTGACATTTGCGGTCCAGTCCGGCTGCGGGCCAAAATACCCCGTGTGCCGGTCGTAACTGAAGGCCTCGATCGAGCCGGTGTCGTCGGTGGCACGCCGCACGAAGAGCCTGTCTCCCGCCGGCGCGAAGGCGAGTGCCACGGGGGCGGCCGGGGTGTCGCGCCTTTCGACCAACGCGAGGCCGGGAACGGTGAAGGAGATGATGGCCGGCGAGGGCGTCCCCGCGAGGACCACACCCGACCTGCCGTCCGGCGCGCAGGCGATGTTGACCGGCCGGTCGGCGTTGAAGCGGACACCGGTGTCGGTCAGGTGCCCGGCGGCATCGATCTCGAGGCGGCGCACGACACCGGTGGTCGCCGACGTCACCAGCACCGAGCCGTCGGCGCAGACATCCACCGAGGTGCAGTCGGTGCCGAGATGCAGGGCATCGACCTGCGTGCGGGTCGCGATATCGACGACCACGACCGGGGCGACGCGGCTTCCGTCGCAGGCCACCAGGTACCGGCCGTCGACCGTCGGGGCGAGATCCTCGCCGGGGTTGTCGATGGGGATCGGGTTGGGCGGCGGCGCGGGCACGGGCGGTGTTGCCGCCAGGTCGATGGCGTGGATTTCATTCGAGAACGTGGTCGCGAACGCCAGGCTGCCGTCTTCGACGATGTGGCAATCGCCGACCACGTTGCCCCACAGGTCGGGCACGCTGCCCAGGACGGCCTCGGTGTCGCGATCGAAGATCACCGCCGCCCCCTGGCTTGCGTCCAGGACCATCGCGCGGCCGGCCGGTCGGTCGTCGGCCGGATCGGTCGGATCGGTGCCGTCGCGTGCGACCTCGACTCCATCACGCACGCCGCCGCCGTCGGTGTCGGGGTTGCGAGGATCGGACCCGTAGGGGGACACCTCGGCGCCATCCTGCAGCCGGTCGCCGTCGCTGTCCGGGTTTGTGGGGTCGGTGCTCCAGACCAGCACCTCCTGGCCGTCCGACAGGCCGTCGCCGTCGGTGTCGGCCACGGTCGGGTCGGTGCGCGCCGCCTGCTCTCCGAGATTGTCCAGCCCGTCCGCGTCGGCATCCTGGCCGCCGTCCGCGGCGTTGCGCGGCTGCAGTCCGAAGCGCACCTCGAAACCGTCGAGCAGGCCGTCGCCGTCGCTGTCCGGATTGGCCGCATCCGTCCCCAGGGCCGCTTCGCGCGCATCCGCAAGGCCGTCGTCGTCGCCGTCGACCTCCGGCGCAAGGCAAATCCCGGTCGGCTCGCTGAACTCCGGGAGCGCGATCGACCCGAGCAGGTCCCCCGTGGCGGCGCTGCGGACCTCGATCTCGGCGGGAAAGGACTGCGGCACGTAGAGCCTCTCCCCTGCCGGATCGATGGCGACCTGTTCCATCCCGAAGAAGCCGTACAGGGAGCGATTGGGGGCGCGGAACGCGGGAGCCGGTCCGATCTGGCCGGTCGTCGGCTCGAAGTCGTACGCCAAAAGCGACTCCCCGGTGCGGGCATACACCCGGTTCCCGGCGGGATGGATGAGGACCGACTGGGCGACGCCGTCCGCGGCGTCCATGAGCCGCGTGGCCACGGCCGTGAGGCCTGGAATCGTGAACGACTGGAGGCTGGCGGGAGAGAAGTTCACCACCACACCGGATCTCGAGCCCGGGGCGCAGTCGACGTTCATCGGCGCGACGACGGCGAGGCTCTCGCCGGTGTCGGTCAGGCTCCCATCCGGGCCCAGGGTCAGCCGGCGGATGGTGTTCCTGGTGATCGACGCGACCAGCACCGACCCGTCGTCGCAGACGTCAACGGCATCGCAATCGGAGCCGAGGTCGAACGCGGCGACCTCGCGCCGGGAGGCGAGGTCGATCACCGACACCGGCGCCGCACCGCTGCCGTCACAGACCAAAAGGAACCGGTGATCGGCGCTGATCGCCAGATCTTCCCCGGGGTTCGAGATCCGGATCGGGTTGGGGGGCGTCGCCAGCCGCGGCGGCGAGGATTCGAGATCGAAGGCCCAGACCCGGGAGTCGAAATCGGTGGCGAAGGCGGGGCCGCGGTCACCGAGGACGAGACAGTCGCCGGTCCCCCGGGAATTCGGCCCGATGGGGAGAAACGCCGTCACCAGCCCGGTCTCGGCATCGAAGACGATCGCCCGGCCGTTCTGGTTGTCCATCGCTATGCCGGTGACGACCGCGAGCGCCGGCGGCGCCACTGCCATCTGGGCCAGCAGAATGAGTCCGAGCCGGCACGCCCCTCCCGGGAGGCGGCGCTTCCCCGTGGCACACTCCACCTGCGCGTTCCGCTCGAGCGGCATGGATGACCCCCTTGACCTGATCGTGTCGCTGCGGCCGGGAATGTGTCAGCGGCCCTGAACACGTCCTACCGGAAGGATCACCAACGGCGCCGAAAAGACGACACCCGAGGAGGGCGAGGACGCAGATCAGGGCAAGCGGGAGAACCGCGGCACGTCGGTCCACTGAAGAGCGCAAGCACGCGCCGGCTCAGACGTGCTCGCTGAGCGGCCCTGGCGGTCGCGACACAGCCCGTCGCGGAAGCCGTCAGGGCCGCTTTCGACTCTTCCGGGCGACCCGGTACTTCGGGATCTCTTCCCGGAGAATGCGCCGGAGGGTCTGCGCGTTGATGGGCTGCGCCTCGTCTCCCAGGGCCGCCCGCAACGCGTCGTTGATCATCGTCTGGTAGCCGCGGCCCGCCGCATCACCCCGCTCGCGGAACTCCTCCAGGATGTCGTTGTCGAGATAGATGGTGATGCGCGACTTGCCCGGAGCCTTGAGGATCGCGCCGCGCTTTGCGCCGCTGAAGTCATATTCCTTCTTCATACCTGCTCCGCTCCTTTCGCGTGGCACGACGCGCTGAGATGACTCCCGACACGGACTCCATCCCTCGAGCCCGGCAAGTGCTGCGAAGCCCGGGGCCGTCGCGTAGAAACTCACCTGCCGTCACTGTATGTACTTTATGCATACTCACACGATGCGTGTCAAGTACATTCTTCAACGCAGTGGCGGTTCATTCGGCGCTGGGGAACCGCTCGCCAGCGGGCAGAGCATGCTAGGCTCCCGCGGTGGTGAAATCCGCTCCGCATGGCAGGCGCCCTTCGGCAGCTGAAGTCCTTGGCATCTCGTCTAAAGGGCTATGGCTGCTCGTCGACGAGAAGGAGTATTTCCTCGGCTTCGCAGACTTCCCGTGGTTCAAGCGCGCGCCCGTGGACTATGTCCTGAATGTCGAGCGGCCCAACGCTGGACACCTCTCCTGGCCGGACCTCGACGTCGACCTCGCCGTCGAGTCCCTCGAAGATCCGGAGCAATTCCCCCTGGTCAGCGAGCCGCAGGGAAGCTTTGGGACGCGCGGGACGACCGGTCAACGGGGACGCAGACCAACCCGGCGCTGACCCCGCATCAGCGCATCGGCGAGGAGGTCGAGGCAGCGATTCGTCTTCGATGGGTTCACGCCGACGGCGCGCGGGGCTACCATGAATATTCCGCACATGGAGCAGAATTTTCATGGCACCCTCGAACTGCCCTCTACCCCCGCACCGCCGCCCGACCGCAGAGATGCGGCGCCTGCGGATACTCCTTCTCCTCGATGGATTGGATCAGACGGTTGGCCGCTCGAGGGGCAGCCGTGACGCGCGCGCCTTCGCCTCCGGCCTCGTGCGCGCCAGCCAGTCGAGGGCGCCGGGCGTGTTGCGCCAGGGCTTGCCGATCTCGATGACGGCGTAGCTGGCTTCCTCGAGGCTGCCGGGAATGTAGTAGCTGACGGCCGGGAGCGGCTCGATCCGGCCGAGCAGGATCTCCGTCACGTCGGAGTTGGCGCGCCGGGCGCAGGCCAGGGACTCGCGGCTGGCTTCGGTGTCCCCTTCCTGACGGTACCGGAGCAGGGCTGCGGCGTACCGCAGGATCGTCTCCAGGTCGCTGTCATAGGTGGTGATAAGGGTCTCAAGCGCCGCGTGGTCCGCCGTGGCGAGGAGCAGGCCGGCGAGCGGATGGCGCACGCCCTGGTTGTCATCGGGATTGAGCCGGAGCAGGCGCTGGTAATGGCCGATGGCTTCGTCGACCAGGCCGCGCTCGGCGCAGGCCACCGCCAGTCCGTCGAGCGCGCGCGTGAACGGGCGCGTCAGGACGTCGCCCCAGAAGGGAGCGCCGGACGCGAAGCGTTCCGGCCCCAGCGCCCGCTCGGCCGCGGCCACCGCCTCGCGACGACGGTGCAGGACCTGCTCAGCGTCGCCGCCGTGATCCGCCAGGATCGTCCACGCGTCGCCGCAGTCGGGCGAGATCTGAAGCGCCCTCCGCGCCAGCACGACACGGCGCCGTCCGAGGGAGTCGAAGGCTTCATAACAGATGTCCTGGGCCCGCTCGAGGGGCGTGGACGCCGTGGAGGGGATTTCGGTCCGCTCGCTCGATCGCGGGTCGGTGAAGCCAGGCCGTACGGGCCGGCTGTGCTCGTCGAGAAGCCCCGGCAGTGCCAGGCGCACCGCGACCGATCCTTCCGGCGTCGCGACGATCCGCGTCCAGCGTCCGGTGTCCATCTCCTGTTCCGTCGTGGCCGCCAGCGCCCGCAGGACGGCCTCGACGTGCGCCAGCGCCCGGGGGCTCAGCCGATCGAGCTGACCCGTCGTGCGGTGACGGACCGCCCACGGATAGGCCTGCGGGCCCGCCACGGCGAACCCGTGGTCCTCGAACAGCGCGGCATCCTCGATCGGCATGTCGGTGATCGCACTGAAGAGCACGGCGTCGTGCGCCTCGCCGTGGAGCACGTCCCCGGGGTCGTCCGCTGCGTGGAATCGCTCGAGGAATCCCGGCGACTCGAAGAGCCACAGCCCGGGCTCGCCGCCGCGGCCGGTCACCAGCGCGTGCCGCTGCTCCGAGGGTCCCGGCGGCGCCTCGATGAGGATGAGATCGTCGGTCGTCAGGTGGCGCCACGGCATCGCCGCGTGGAAGAGCCGCGCCGCCTCGGCGAACGACGCGAAGCGCTCGAGGGTCGCTCCCGCCGGCGACAGCGGATGCGGGACGTCCTCCGGATCGTCGGCATGCCGAACCAGATCGTGCAACGCGGCTTCGAGCACCGGAAGACGCTCACGCTCCAGCACCTCGATCCCGAGCGGCCCGAGCGCGGTCTGCAGCGCGGCCGCCACGCCGGGTCCCCTCACTTCGACCCGGCCCGGAAGGTATCCACCCGTCGTCGTGTCCGCGGCGAACGCGGCGAACGCCAGCAGCGCCTGTTGCGGGCTGCGCTGCGCCGGTGGGACCTCATCGCCGATGTGCACCAGGCCGGTCACGACGCTCATCCAGGCGCCGACCCAGGGCAGAAACGGTGCCCCGCCTTCCCCGGTCTCGTCTTCCCCGCCGACCCACGCTGGCAATCGCACCAGCCCTCCCTGCCAGACCTGCTTCGGCCGTCGCGGCAATCGTTGCAGCCTTTCGAAATCGAACTCCGGCATGCGCCTGTCTCCACCGACTCGCGATTCATCAACCTTCACAGCAAGAACCCGGCCAGTGTCATGACGCTCGGGCTCAGGCGTGCCCTCGCGCGGAAGCATCCGGCGCGGGAAGGAGCTGCTGGTGCCCATCCCTGCACGCGTGTCCGCCGGCGGTCATCCGCTCATCTCACTTCTTGGAAATGTGACGGCACATCCGCATAACACCGCGTCAACGGTCACCCAACCTGCGGAAAACATCCGGCGCGACCGGCGGATCGTGTCGAGGTCCTGGTCAGTGGCGGAGAGGGGCTCGCGCTTGCCACGTCAACGGATTTCGACCAGAAACCCCATGCTCCCGGGACAACTCCAAGAGCTTCCCTTGGCCTTGTGTTTGCCGAGGCTGGGGCTATTCGAACGACGTGTGAATCGCTTCTGGCAGGTGAGGCATTCGAAGACATATTTTGTCCCGGACGACAAGCCGCGACGGCTTGGAGTTCGTCGCATCGACTCTGGGATCTCGACGCCTCCACCGGCCGAGAACTCAACCTGGTACCGCGGCGAAAAGCTTTTGTTCGTCGTGATCAGGTTCTCCATCTTGCCGGTGTTGAATGCCTTGACATGTGTCGAGCCGAGTTCCCAAGCGTAGAGAAGCACATTCCCCGTACCGGCCCGTCGAAGGGAGTATGGCTCGACCACCCGATGCACGCCGTTGTAGTCGAATTCGATCATCAAACGATTCGCGCCGGCAAACCGGATGCTCTCCAGGGGTATCCGCTGCCCCCAGTATTGAATTCCCGCCGACGCGATCTGAGTCTCGCCCGGCGATGCCGGGTAGGGAATGAGTCTCGTTCGCGGCAAGACGGCTCCGGGAGCATCGACCCAAGCCAGGAGATCGGGAAGCCTTGCGAGAAGATCGCCCAGATGAGGGAGCGCAGGCAGCTGATGGCCGAGCATGTTCGCCCACTCGGAGGCCAGTTCGGCATCTTCGTGCGCGATCTGGAGCAGCTTTGCCGCGTCAGGAACAGGCAACCCCTTGGAATTGCATTTCTCGGCGAAAAGCTTGCGAACTTTCGGCAGGTCGAAGGCTTCGGGCTGGTTGTCCAGCAGGAAAACGACGTCGTAGAGGTCACGTGGCCTGGTGCGCTCATAGAGCGCGCGAGTTTTCTCAGCGAGGATCTCGTTGAACGAATACGTTGCGACGGTTGCGCCTTCAGGCAGCGGGTCGGGGTAAGGATGAAAGACCGAACGCGCCGCCGGCTCCTCGAGCACGCGTTCATGCTGCGTGATGTCGAAGAGGACACGCGGTGGCCCCGGATAAGCCAATGGACCGGCGTAAGCCGCCCTCGCCTGAAAGGTGAGCTGTCCTTGTTTGTTTCGTACGGCCCTCACCTCCACGCGATCCTCCGGGAACTGAATCCCGCTCGATTCTTCCGCTCTCCGCGTGAGGCTCAGCAGCGCCTCCCGGATCGCCTCGGCGGTGTACGCAGCGCCGGGCAGGAGCGAAAAATCGAGGTCCTCCGAAAAGCGGTACGTTTCGAAGTAACACTTCTTGATGCTCGTGCCACCCTTGAAGACCCAGGTGTCCCGAATCGGCTCCGCGGCCAGAGAAGCGAGCAGCCAGCCGAGGACGTAGTCCTTCTCGACGACCTCCGGCCGAAGCTGCCATTCAGTCGCACGGTCGATGACGTCCTGTTTTCGAATCATTTCAGGAAGGCGATGGGGCGCTCTCGATGGTGACGTTCACCCAGAGATTCCATCTCTTCGTCAGGGTCCCTTTCCGCTTCACGGCTGGGTCGAGGGTGGAGTTGCCCGCGCTCACGTGTTTTCGAGCTGCGTCGATCACCTCGTGAGCGTCCGGCCAGACCTGCTCGGCGAGATAACCCAGTCGCTTCCAGGCTGCACCGGTCGCCACTTTCTCCGTGACCTCGAGCAGGTCATCGAAGCGGCGCGCCCTGGGGCTGCCGTACTCCCTCATCATGTCGGCGACGGTTCGGATACCGCCTCCAAGTTCCGGGCGGCGGAGGCAGTCCACGAGTGTCCGCTCCGCATTCGACACGGGAACCCTCTCGGAGCCTCGCCAGACGCGCGAGATCCCGGAGCCAGTCGTGCGGAACGCAGGGACCTTGAACAGCCGGAATTCGTGCCCCAGGAGGGAGACCTTCTGCTTCCTCAAGTTGGCCGCGCTCACCATGAGGATCGATCGGAAGATCTGCTCCGTGAGTCCCCAGTGCTCCGCTGCACTCCACCCCCCCACATAGCAGGGAGAAAAGGCCTCGCGGCCGAGGACCCATGGGTCTTCGGCAACGGTTCGCTGACCAGGACCGATTTCCAAGGGCTTGACGAGGTAAAGCCCGCGGCGCGCCCTCATCAGCCAGCCCCGGCGAGCAAGAGCGATGAGCTTCAGCGCCGCTGCTCGTCTGGGCATCTCCAGTGCGCTGGCCGCGCCGGCGACCGTAATGATGCCCCCCTTGGATCCCCTCGATAGCCGGGCAATCAAAGCGCGGTCAGTTGGCTGCAAGTTGTTCGTTTTGTTCATGTTGCGCCGAGCATTCCCCGGGCGGCGGCTTGATACAGTTCTAACGTATAAAGTCGTCGATATAGCAACTTAGTACGTCAGTAATATACCTGCGCGGGGGCGGCGAGGGCAAGCCAGGCGAGTTCGAGATTCACGGACCGAGCGGCGGATCGCTCCGAACCAGCGCTGATATGTGGGGCAACGTCAGGCGCTCGAGGGCGTTCAACGCGACGAAAGTGGAGCGCCGTTCGGGGGGAGGCGTGAAACTCATGAATAACGATTACGGGTTAACTTTATTCATGGATTTCTTAAAATAACGTATGACCTTCAAGACGCTCGAGCCCGTCGTGCTCCTCCACGACATCCCACGGCGTGGCCTCAAGGCTGGAGACATGGGCACCGTTGTCGAGCTCTACGCGCCGGACGCCGTCGAAGTCGAGTTCGTGGTGGCCTCGGGCCGGACGAAGGCTCCTCACCCTCAAGGTCTCGGACATCCGGTCCATCCGCGGCTCGGACATGCCCGCCATCCGGTCCGCGGGCCACCGGACCTGAACGCTTGCCCGGCGGCGATCCCGTCCACAGAACCTTCAACCGTCAGCCGACGGAGACCCTGTGCACCCCGACGAAATCCAGCGGCTCGAACTCGTCTCCTTGGATTTCGAGGCAAAGCTCGATGGCCTCTCGAATTCGAGCCATGAGCTCGTCGAGGGAGCGGCCCTGGCTGTGGCAGCCGTGAAGGGCAGGTACAGAGGCGACGTAGAACCCGTCGGCGTCGCGCTCGATGATGACGTCGAATTCGCGGACCATGCGGCGCTCGGGCTCAGGCGGCGACTTCGACCATCGCGTAGAAACTCACCTGCCGGGAGGTGCGCCGCGGCACGACGGTCCGATGCCGGGGACGAGGTGGACGAAGGCCGTCCTCGCGCAGACCTCGAAGATGCAGCTGGATCGCGACCTGCACTCGCCGCAGGGCCGCATCGATGGTCTTGGCGGTCGCCACACAGCCCGGGAGGTCAGGGACCGATGCCCCCCAGTCGCTGCCTGCGTCCTTGTTGATGCGGACGAGATACTGAAGTTTCCTCACGATTCGCCTCACTTCAGGCCGGCCTGCCGCAGGACCGATGCGAGCGTTCCCTTCGGCATTTCATTTACACCCATTCGGGCCTAGGCGGCTACGCGCTCTCTCCACGTGCCCGAGGCGAATTCCAATTGGGTTTCCTGCGCCTTCTTGCGCGGCTTGAGGAACCGCTGCTTGCGCCGAAGGAATGCCGATGCCGTCGTTTTCAGATCCTGGTGGTCTCCATGCTCAATCTCGGCCAGCACGATGGCGCGGGCCAACTTGTCGGTTGAAACCCCAAGAGACTGTTGACCATTCTCAATCCTGGAGAGAGTCGACGGGTCTTTCTGGAGTTGCCCGGAGAAGTCAACGGCCGATAGACCAACATGTTTTCTCAAGAAACGCAGTTCTGCCCCGGTCAACCCTGCAGGTTTTTCCAGCAGAACCCTTGCGATGACCTCGTGAAGCTGTCCGAGCCTTGGGATCGCGACAGTCTCGACTGCACACTCCTGGCAGTGACGCCTCTTGACCCCAAGAAGGAAAACATTCGGCAGGCCAGAACGCAGATAGTGATATGGGGCGGCGGCAGTGCTGACCACCTCCACGAGCTTTCCTTTGCACTGATGACAGTTCATTTCCTACCTCTGCTGCTTTCAAGAAACACAGTCACAATGAGGAGCTCGCGTTCGCTCTCGTTGACCTCGAAAGCGCACCTCACGACATCCCCATCGATCGACTTTCCACGCACGGTATAGCGGGGCAGGCAGATCGGAGTTTCAACCTTGATGAGCTTGCCATGCTTGATGACATTCCAGATATCGGCGTCCGAGAGTCCCCATTCCTCGAATCGCTCGTCACCGTGCTCGATGAGAACAACGGTGTATTCCTTCCACAGCTTCCTGAACTGCTCCAAGGTGGCTCGTGCGCGTTGCTCTTCCTGCAGAGGGATGACCTCGCCCCTCCTCCCACGGCCACTTTTTCGGCTCAAGGATACGAGCCACTTGACATTTCGTCAAGACAGGATCCGTCGACGAAGGTGGTCCAGGCGCGAGCGAGGAGCCTGGGAACCAGATCTCCGGACCCGAGCAGATCGAGGTCCCGCGTCGGCCGCAGTGTCTCCCCCAGCCAGACCAGCATCAGCATGGCCCCCTTGAGGACGAAGCGCTCTGCATGGCGAGACTTGGACAGCCGATAGAGGAAACGCTCGACCGCGAATCTTCCCAGCACGAAGTTCGGATCCATGCCGATGGCACGAGCATGGCGGACCAGGCGGACGTGGACCGAGCGCGCCAGGCCCTCATCCCTCCTCACGACGCGACCATCGCGGTCAGGTAGGGCTCCATCACCCGGTCGACGCGGCAGATGCGCGCATAGTGAGTGAGCTCGTCCATGGTGAACCGTCGCCCGCGCCAGGCGTCGCGAAGCGCCTCGAGGGCGACATCGAGCCCGATCTTGTTGCGGTATTTGAAGACGTCGGCGAGGGTCTTGGCGACGCCGTAGACGCGCACCGACTCCCCTTCGATGCGATGGGTCTCGATGCCTTCCGTCAGGGCCTTGCCGCCGAAGCGATGCACCCGCAGCTTCGGGTAGTAGAGGGTCGGCCGCCGATCACGGCGGTCGAGGGCGATCCAGACTTCGTGCGGCAGCTGGGTGCCGATGTGATGGAAGCTGAGGGCGGACAGGAGGCAGATGACGGCTCGCGGTGCCGCGGAGGAGACGATCGCGAGCCCGTGGTTCTCGGTCAGGGGCGCGTCCGAGAGTCGGTAGTGACCTCTCGAGACCCGTTCGAGCGCCCCGGTCCCCACGAGCCGGGTCAGCGCTTGTGTGTGGATCCCCGCTCGCGCGACGTCGCGCCTGGAAAGCCCGCCACGCTTGCGGGCCAGGCGAAGGACCTTGTCCGGCGCCTTGGGTGCCATGTGGCAAAGTGTATACACTTAGTCATAAATGTCAACACTTCGCCACACGTCACCCGAGACAGCCTACGCAAACACCCTCTCCCCCCGCACCGCCGCCGCTCCGTAGAGGTTCGGCGACTGGGGGTACTGCCGCGACGGCAGCAGCCGCCGGATGGCGTCGAACCACTTCTGGTAGGTGGCGGACAGGGGCAGCCGCTTCAAAGCGTTCAGCGCCACGAAGGTGAAGGCTCCGTTCGGGCGGCCGCGGAACCAGGCGTCGTAGGAGTACTCGCTGTCCTGGCAGCCTCCCCGCCCGCGCCCGTCCCAGCAACGCTGCGATCAGACAGATCTTCAGAGTGATCCATGGTCAACTCGTTTTCCGGCACACGCCCAAAAAGAGATCGGCGGGCGTGGCCCCTTGGCCGATAGCCCATTAGGACTGAGTCCACGCTAGGGATCGCATGCATCACCGATCCCATCATGGTCTGAGTCCGCCTGGTTCGGATTCCCGACGGCCGGACAGTTGTCGCAGATGTCCCCGATTCCGTCGCCATCGGAGTCCGCCTGGGTCGGGTTGAAATGGTTCGGGCAATTGTCCGTGGCGTTCGGCACACCATCCTGGTCACTGTCTCCGGGCACTTCGCACGCTTCACCCACGCCATCCCCGGTCACATCATCCGCAGTGCCACACACGCCGTCCCGTCCGTACAGGCTGGCACGGTCGTCAGCGGTGCCACAGATGCCGTCCGGACCGCGCGCCGTCTCGGTATCCTCCTGTAGCGGGTTGGCGATCGTCGGACAGTTGTCGCAGACATCGCCGACTCCGTCGGCATCGGAGTCTGCCTGGCTTGGATTGGAAACGGCCGGGCAGTTGTCCTGAGCATTCGCGATGCCATCCAGGTCCATGTCGGAGGAGGCGCAGACGTCCCCCACTCCGTTGTGGTCGAGGTCCGCCTGGTTCGCATTCACGATCGACCAGCAGTTGTCGCAGACATCCCCGACCCCGTCGCCGTCGTAGTCGGTCTGCCTCGGGTTATAGCTGTTCGGACAGTTGTCCAGATTGCTCGGCACGCCGTCGAAGTCCACGTCCGAGACTTCGCACAGGTCTCCGACCCTGTCGTGGTCGACATCCGCCTGGTTCGGGTTCGAAACCGAAGGGCAGTTGTCGCAGACGTTCCCCACGCCATCGCCGTCTGAATCCAACTGGTTCTGATTGGGATCGAACGGGCAATTGTCGTTGGTCGTCTGAATGCCGTCGCCATCGGAGTCGCTGATCTGGCAGACGCAGTCCACGACTTTCTGCACACAGGCCACGCCGCACTCACAGTCTGAATTGGTGGTGCACGCGTCGAACGTTCCCGCGCAGAGCGTCCCGAACACGGGAGTCAGCGTCCCTGTGCAAGGGCAGGGAGCGCAGCCGGTCCCGGCCACGTTCGGACCACAGCTGTCAAGGTTCACGAGGTCCTGCCCGGGGTACGACGTCGTCGACGAGTCGATGCGAATGACCGTCGAGGGCAAGTCGTATTGAGGCACGAACTCCTGGCTGGTCACCACCTCGCGCACAACATAGTCATGATCGGCAAGGTGCTTGAAACTGAAAGCACCGGAGAGACGGGTGACGGTGCGCGGCTCGTCGGGGTCGAGGTCGTTCTGACCGTCCATGTCGAGGAACATCGTGACCCCCGGCAGCGGAACAGCGGGAGCGCCCCCGCGAGTGACGCGCTTCGTGCCGCAAACGCTGCCCGCTCTCAAATCCTGAGGACCGCAGCCCTCGCAGCCGTCCACCTTCTGCTCGCCGCAGCCGCTGTCGATGCCTTTGAAGCGTCGATCGTCGTCGCAGGCATAGAGCGTGTCGCAGTTGCGGTTCCCGAACACGTAGTCGCGGCCATCCGCACTGGTGCCGCTCGCGTCCACATTCCCGCCGGCCACGTGGTCATCGTCCGAGTTCCCAAAGACGAAATCGGGCGCCCCTGGTCCTCCGAACAGGCAGTCGTTTCCCCTGTTCCCGAAGAGCAGATCGGTGCCGTCGCCGCCGTCGATGAGGTCCTCTCCGCGGTTGCCGAACACGAGATCGGGCCCTCCGCCGCCTGCCAGGTGATCCCCGTCGTCACCGCCAAGGATCAGGTCGAGGCCGCTCGAACCGGCGATGTTGTCGGCCTCGCTCCCGCCGAAGAGCAGGTTGATGCCACCTCCGCCCCGGATGTCGTCGGGACCGCTGTTGCCGAAAAGCAGGTTCAGGCTCAAGGTGTCGGACGCGCCTGACATGGTGTCGCTCCCGGCTCCGCCGAGCTCGAGCATGACCAGGCCGGTGCCGCTCATCGCGTCATCGTTCTGCCCGCCGAATGCCGCGCCCAGCCCGTCTCCGAGCATGACGAAGTCCTCGCCATCGTTCCCGAAGGCGAGGTTGATCCCGCTCTGGCAGTCAGTGATGGGCCCCGTGCATCCGGCGGTCACGACATCCTGCTCGCTGTTCCCGAAAACGAGGTTGACGACAGCGCCACCCTGAACCTCGTCGTCATCGCCGTTGCCGAAGGCGACGTCGAGCACTCCACCCCCTCCGTCCACCTCGTCCGGGTCGGCTCCGCCGAACAGGACGTCGACGCCACTGAGACCGCTGCCGCCGCGCACGACGTCCCTCCCGGGACCACCGAACGCCACCTCGAGCACGCCCTCCCCGGTCTGCACGAGATCGTCATCCTTGTTTCCGAAGATGAAGTCGGCGACGCCTCCGTCCCCGTCCACTTCGTCGTTCTCCTGGTTGCCGAAGAGGAGGTCGATGACACCCGGGCCGCCGTGGATCGTGTCCTTCCCATCCCCTCCGAAGATGAAGTCGGAGCCGTCCTCACCGTAGAGAGAGTCCCCGCCGGGTCCGCCGAAGACCAGGTCGAGAAGACCCCCTCCCGCGTGGATGGTGTCGGCGCATTGGTTTCCGAACAGCAGGTCGATCTCCAGGAGCTCTTCGCGGCCGCCGCTCGTGATGGTGTCCGAATCGTCCCCTCCAAACATCAGGTTGCCGAACGGGATCGGGGTCGGCACACCGTCGATGACCACGGTCACGTGCCCGCCGTCGCCGCCATCCATGTGATCGGCGCCCGGCCCGCCGAACATCAGATCGATGCCGAGCCCGCCGGTCATCGTGTCGACGCCCGGACCTCCGAACATCACGTCCATGCCGTCCCGGGCCGTCAGCGTGTCGTCGCCGTCCTGACCGAGCATCAGGTTGCCGAGATTGACCTCGAAGACCGGAGGCGATGCCCCGATCGACAGCTCGCCGCCGTCTTCGCCATGAAGCTGGTCGTTCTGGTCGCCCCCGAACATGAAGTCGATTCCCTGTTCCGCTCCGGCCCCGCTCCCGTCGTAGCCCGCGATCAGGACATCGTTCCCGGTCGAGCCGATCAGCAGGTTTCCGAAGAGGATGTCCACGGCGTCCTCGATGACGAGGCGGCCGCCGTTCCCGCCGAACAGGAAGTCATCGTTCGGCCCGCCGAACAGGAAGTCAATCCCGTCCCGGTCGGGCCCGGAATCGACGCTGGCGTCACCGTAAAGGTGGTCCGACCCTTCCGCGCCGAAGAGCAGGTCCCCCAGCTCGAGCGTGAAGGTGCCGTTGTCCACGTCGATCGTGGCGCCGTCCCCCCCCGACAGCGTGTCGTCGCCGATGCCGCCGAACAGAACATCGATCCCCAGGCCGGCCGTGATCGTGTCCGCGCCATCCCCTCCGAAGACGAGGTTGCCGAGCGTCAGGTCGAAGTCGCCGCTCGAGCCGCCGACGTGCAGGTCGCCGCCGTCTCCGGCGTCGATGGTGTCGTCGTTCGGGCCTCCGAAGAGCACGTCGATGCCGGTCTCGCCGGCCCCGTCGCCGGCGATCGTGTCGTTCCCCGGCCCTCCGAACACGAGATCGCCCAGATCGATCGTGAAGTCGCCATGATGGAGGGAGAGCAGGAATCCCTCGCCCGCACCGATGTCGTCTCCTTCGGTGCCGCCAAAGAGAACGTCGATCCCCTCGCCGCTCCGGATCTCGTCGCGCCCCGGTCCGCCGAAGATCAGGTTGCCCAGCTTCAGCGTGAAATCGTTGCCGACCGTGAGGTCCCCTCCGTCGCCGCCGAACAGGTGATCGCACAACCCGCCATCGGTCCGGTCCCCGGGACCTCCGAAGACGACATCGATGCCGGTGCCGGAATCGTCCGGCTCGTCGGCGTGGACCTCGTCGCAGCCGTCCCGGCCGAGCAGAAGATCTCCGAGATCGAGCGAGACGTTCTGGGCCGTGAGCACCTGTCCGGGTCCGCCGTGCATCTCGTCGTCGTCGTTCCCCCCGACGACCACGTCGATGCAGAGGTCCCCGTACAGCTTGTTCTCTCCCGGCCCTCCGAGGACGAGGTCCAGCCCGGCATCGCCGTGGACGATGTCATCCCCGTCGCCGCCGATGAGGATGTCGGTGTCCGCCCCTCCGCTCAGCTCGTCGTCCCCCATCCGGCCTATCAGGAGGTCGATGCTCCCCTCTCCCTGGAGACAATCCTTCTGCAGACCCCCGATGAGGATGTCAATCCCTTCTCCGCCGCGGATGTCGTTGACTCCCGATCCGCCGAGGACGATGTCGACGCCGTCTCCCCCTTCGATGAGGTCGTTCCCCGCCAGGCCGGCGATGATGTCCGCGCCGTCCCCTCCGATGATGTGATCGTCGTCGAGCGTGCCGACGATGAAGTTGAACCCCGGCCCGCCCCGGATGGTCATGCTGGGCTCGATTTCGTCACACTCCGTGATGAAAGGAGTGCGCAGGGAGGTGCCCTGCTCGAGCCGGCCGATTGTCGCGTCGATGAGGTCCTGCGCCGCCTGCGACAACACGTCGGCCGTGTCGAGCATCGCCGTGGCCGCGTTGTCGAACGCGGCCTCCGTCTGGGTTTCGAGAACGCCAGCGGGAGACTCCACCGTGCTCTGGCCGAGCGCCTGGTACGCCAGCATCGCGGAGGTCAGGATGGACTCGGTGTCGGCCGCGTACCGGTCCACGTCCGCCGCGTAGTCATCACTGTCGCCGGCGAAATCGTCGGCGCGGGTCAGGATGTTGTCGCTCCCTTCGTCCACCTGCGTCGCGATGGTGTCCCCGGTCGCCAAAAGCCCGTTCTCCGCCATCTTGATGAATCCCGCATCTCCCTCGACGTCGGTGGAGGCGAGCCTGTCCAACGCGCCGGAGCAGGTGTCCGAGAGGGCTTCGTAGACTGCGATCTCGTTCTCCATGCAGTCCACCAGCTTCTCGATGACGTCCAGGCATCCGAGGCGGGGGTTTCTCTCATCCGATCCACTCCAGGGAACCGGCCTGCGACGGTGAAGGCGGGCGACCGCGCCGAGCGGCACCCCGCGCGGACCGGGGAACGGCACGCTGATGCCGCCACCGTCCAGCCCGGGATCGGGACCGGGCCCGTCCGGGTCGTCGGGTGTGAAGTCTTCCTCCCCGACCGGGACACCCTGGCTGTCAGGCGCGATCCCCGTCACGCCGTCGAGGCCGATCGGAGGACCGGCGCTCGCGACGCCGGTCCCCGTGCTGACTTGCGCCGCGCAGTAGGACGGGATGGCGACGGTCCGACCCCCGATGAACGGATCGAAGAGCGCTCCGAACCCTTCGGGACAGAGGTCCGCCTGCGTCTGGATCAGGGCCCGCAGGTTTTCGAGGCGCCCCGTCAGACGATCCTTGCCCGCCTCGTTGAGATCGGCCTGGCATTGCGCCACCTTGGCCAGCGCGGCATCACGGATCGACTGGGCCGCTCTCGCAACGTCGTCTCCCTGGGTCTTGATCCGGAAAGGAGCCGCGCCGCCGAACGCCCCGGGTGTGTGGTCCTGGCAGACGCCGGCGAGCCGGCACATCACGTCGCCGACCACGTTCCCGTAGGCGTCCTCCATGACGTTCTGCAACCGGCGGATGGCGCCCGGCTTCTGAGGCGGCGCCGGAACCTCGAAGGGCATGCGCAGCCGCGCCGCCGCCGGCAGCAGCAGAGCGTCATGGGCCTGCTGCGCCAGCATGGCCGCGGGCTCGATCAGCGACGACTCTGACGTCTTCGCGAGGCCGACCGCCCTCGAGACCATGTCGTCGGTCCCGGCGCCGAGCGGCGACATCAGCCCCGCGGTATGGATCAGCGTGTCCGCGGTCGTGAGCAGGCCCTGGGCCGTCGCCAGGGTGCTTTCCATGTCGAGGACCTCCTGCACCGACAGGCTGCCGGTCCTTCCGACGACCGCGTCGTTGCCGTCCCCTCCCTCGAAGTCGATGGGCGCGACGTCGCTGACCGGCCCGTTGACGTCGTCCAGCGCCAGGAGGTCGTCCCCCGCGCCTCCGTCGATGATCATTCTGTCGAAGTCGGCGCGCGTGAAGGTGAAGGTGTTCGCCGGGTTGGCGATCGCGTCCTGGATCACGATGTCATTGTTTCCCTGCAGCCTCAGGACGATTTCGTCCGGTCCGCTCGTCCCCATGACCGTGAGCACGCGGTTCACCACGACCGCGGTCACCGCCTCGGTCGCGCGGGGCACCCGATCGGTGCCGTGAGCCGCCCGCGCGCGCGCAGGACGCGTTGCGATGAGGCTCTCCAGCACGTGCGCGCTCAGGCCCTGGCCGACCTTGCAAGGGTTCTCGTCGCACGACGGGCCATGGAGCCCCCCGCCTCCGCCGCAGGAGCCTTGCACGGTGATGTGACTGACGCAGGTGGCCTGGTTCCCGGACTTGTCGGTGGCCGTGAAGGTCACAGCCGAGGCTTGACCCGCGGGAATGGAGGCATGAATGTCGGTCGTGATCTTCGGCGCGGGGTCGCATGAGTCCGTGGCCACGGCGCTCGCGATCCATTGCTTGACCTCCGCATCGCCCGACGAGGCGCCGTCGGGCTGCGTCGCCGAAACCGTCACATCCGCCGGGCAGGTGATCGAGGGCGCGCTCTCGTCCTCCACTTTCAGGTAGGGGGACAGCGCAAAGTAAGGCTGCCCGACCGGCTGGATCTTGACGACGGCCCGCGTGGAGGCCACGACCGACATGTGCGGGTAGATGACCTCGATGCCACCGTCAATCGAAGGTCCTGTCTGCTCAACGGGGAAGAAGGTCACTCCCTGGTCGGTCGTCACGGAGATGTCGAGGTCGGTCCCGGAGGGACCGCCCGACCACCGGACCGTGCCCGGCCCGCCACACTCCAGGGCATCCTGGTCATCCGGTTTGACGATCTTGAAGGCATCGCCCACGACATTGACCCGGACATCTTGGTAGGAGGTCGCGCCGTTCACCGCGCGACCGTCTCGAACCGTCACCCGGAAGTACAGGGTCTCCGGCTGCTGCGGGAGCTGCTCACCTGTATTTCGCGCGGGATGAGGCTCGGGTCCGGGTACATTTCCAGCGAAGAGAGCTTCGCGCCGCGGGAACATCCTGGACGATTCAGTCGTCGGCGGGAACGATCGGAAGAGGATGATGGTGCCGTCGTCATCCTTGTTGAGAGCAGCGGGACTCGCCCCCGTTCCATTCCGCCAGCCTTGCTCCCACGTGTACTTCAGATTCGGGACGTCCGCGGGATCGGCATCGTCCCCCTGCGCGCTCAGCACGAAGGGCGTGCGCGGAGGAATCGTGATCGGGCTCGTGGCCGTGACGGTGGGAATGTTGTTCGTCGCGCCCTGCTCCTCGCCGCAGTGCTGAAACAGGCCGTTCCGGGAGTCGATCAGCGCGAGCATCTGGTCCCGGCTGGACGCATTGAAGTAGTCGTCCCGATCTTCCTGGAGACGGTCGTTCAGGCCGCAGACCGTGTTCTGCTTGTGGCCATACGACATGATCGTGGTCCCGAGGCCCGGTTCGAATGGCCATGGGTCCTCATCGCAGTCGGGCGAGCTGAAGACATGCGCCGCCCCCAGCATGTGCCCCATCTCATGGGCAGCCGTCCGAACAAACTGCGGCCCGGTGATGGGGGAATTCCCCACGAACGAGGCTCCCTTGGCGGATCGGCAGAGCCGGCTGGGAATCGTTCCGCCGCCGACCGCCCCCGCGTGGAAGAGAATTCCAATGTCGTAGTCCACGGCAGGTGCCTGATCGAGGAAGTCCTGGACGTCCTGGAGGAGGTCGAGCCAGTCGGGATCCGCCACGGGATCGAACTTGAAGTGGTACGCCGGGGCGATCCGGATCTGCACAATGTCGAACTTGATGCCGATTTCCTTTTCGTAGATGAGATTGATGTCGCTCACGGTTTCGTGGACCTGGATGTCCACGGTCTTGGGAGACTTCACCGCCGTCTTGTATTCGTCGGTCACCGCGACGAAGAGCTTGAACACGCGCTCCTGCTTGGTGTCCGCCTGCGCAAGAGGCAGAACGGGAAGGATCGGCACCTTTTCCACCAGATCGCTCGCCTGGCACTTGTCGCACGGCACCTCGATCGCATCTTCGGCCCAGTAGCTGACATAAGCGTCGCCACCGGAATCCTCGATCGCGTCGACGTAGACCGTCCCCTGCGAGTGCAGCACCATGGCGTGCAGCCCCGCGGGACTCCAGTCGAACCGGGCGGTCACCCCGGGCAGGTCGACGGCTTGCGCTGCGAACGAGCTGATGCCGGCCCGGCGGGCCAGTCGCTCGTCCATCATCGGCGACTCCTCGACCCGAAAAGCCGCAAGGGTTCCATCCGGGAGCGGGAGCATGATGACCACCTTCGAGAGGCGCCCGCCCTGTTTCTCGTCGCGCACCCGGTTCAGCATCCGGTCGAGCCGCCGCGAGTCCAGGAGGAAGGTCGCTCCATCACGGATGCGCTGCCGCAGAGGCGCCAGGCTTCGCTCCAGGGCGCGGGCGTCGAGACCCGGCACGGCGCTCAGAGCCGGGGCAGCGCCGATGGGTGTTTCAGCAACCCGGCCGATGCGGTGCCACAGGCGCTCGGCCGACTCGGAGGCCGGCGGCGCGGGATAGCCGGCATGCGCACCGAGAACGAGGGCTGTCAAAGCGACAACAACGAGGACCCGGCAGCGGGCTGGGGACACGGTCACCTCCCGGTCTGCGCAGAGGTTTCCAGGGACCCGTCTGCGAACGTGGGGCCGAAGACTTCCCGGGTTGTCCTGTTCAGTTCTCGACGATGTTGGCGGCGACTGGTTGGCTTATACGCCAAGAACCTCGGCCGCGCAACTTGACGCATGCAGCCGCCGCTCCGGCTCGTCGTGCGGGACGGCGATCAGGACTCCCGCCCGGGCCGGATGGATTACACGGTGGGGCGCCCGTCAGAGGGCGACTGGCCCGTTGGGCGGGCTCGGTGACTTGCGCTGGCTCGGCCTCCCCTACGCGAACACCCTCTCCCCCCGCACCGCCGCCGCCCCGTAGAGGTTCGGCGACTGCGGGTACTGCCGCGACGGCAGCAGCCGCCGGATGGCGTCGAACCACTTCTGGTAGGTGGCGGACAGGGGCAGCCGCTTCAAAGCGTTCAGCGCCACGAAGGTGAAGGCGCCGTTCGGGCGGCCGCGGAACCAGGCGTCGTAGGAGTACTCGCTATCCTGGCAGCCGGCCAGAAGCAGCCCGCCGAATCGGAGGGGTGTGTCCGGAGCCGGCCGCCGGCCCTTCTGCCCCACAGCCGCACGGGCCATCCCGGCCGCCGCCCGTGCCGGCAGGAACGCCAGCGGCGGCAGGAACCGCACCGTCCGGCGCGGCGCGCGCCCGGAGGGAAGAGTCGGCGGGGTGCGTATCGGCGCGAAGCGCGCCACGGTGCCCGAGTGGCACGAGTCCGACACCATCAGCAGCCGCACGCCCCGCGATCGCTCCTTGTAGATCGCCGCCAGCTCGTCATCGACGATCGGCCCCTGCGAGGCGACGTCCCACGGGCACAGGCATTCGTCCAGGCCGTCCGGCTCGTCGCCGTCCCGGTCCGGGACGAACGAGCCGTGCCCGGAATACTGCACGACGACGAGGTCCCCCGCCCGCGCCCGTCCCAGGAGCGCCGCGATCTCGTCCCGCATCCGCCGCCCCGTCGCGGCCCGATCCAGAAGCGTCTTCACCTCGAACCCGCGGCGCGTCAGAGCCGCCGCCCAGTCGTGCGCGTCATTGACGCATCCCGCGAGGTCGTTCCCGTTCCCGGGGTAATCGTTGATCCCGATGCACAGCGCATAGCGTTTCATGGAGGGGGGATTTACGGCGCGGGCGGGGGGAGGTGGGATCAGGTCGTACGGGCTATCGCGGGGATCGGGTCGCGGGCGGCGTTGCAGATCGGCCGCGGCACGGTAGTTCAAGACCGAAGTCATCAGTCAGTGCGGACCCTGGCGAAGCGTTGAGGAGGTTGAGGCGACTCTCGCAACGGACTCCTGTCATGGTGGCCGGAGTCAACTAATGCGGTCTCCGAGGAATCCGGGGCGGTTCAGTGCGCAAGATGAGCGCCGTCAGCACCAGACCGTCCAGGGCCTCCTACAAGGGGGACCACGAGGGAAGCCCATTTCGTGGACGACCTCGCTGGGTCGACATGCTTACGGACAGGCAGGCAGTACAGCCGCATCCACCGCCGCGCCATGCCCGTAGCTCAACGTTCCGCAACCATTGCTGGACCGCATTACGACGAACTGCCCGTCACCAACAGGAGGATCTCCAAGATCTCGGTACAGGTAGGGTGAAGACACTTCCCTAATCTCACACCCACTCGAGGCCATGTCACCGGATGAGCGCAAGGTGCTTAGGGAGCCAACTAGAGCATTGTAGGTAACATCCCTACCCTGATCTTGCCAAGTCGCCATGACACCAGAGGTTTGTCTTATTTGAAGCTGTGCAACTGGCTCTACGGTCGACCAGGCGCTCGCGCTTAAAGCATCGCAATCACAGGCATCCCCACGGCCGTCGCCATCGAGGTCAGACTGGCCGGGATTCGACAGGGTCGGACAGTTATCAACTGAGGTATCGTGCCCATCGCCATCGGGATCACTTCCTTCATCGATTAAGCCATCACAGTCGTTGTCGATCCCATCAGGTGGCTCAGACACATCGCAACCTGATGTCGAAAAACCCAAACCATCTGGGTACTGAGTTACAAAAGTAAACGCAATTCCGACCCCTCGTCCATTCCATGCGATCCGAGCACGGTGGTCATCAGGCGTGAAACCTGGGGTCTGCTGATACCTGAACAGGATGTTCGTCGAACGAGCCATTCCCGAGCGATCCATGGTGGAAATCAGGATTCGCGATCTCAGAGTGGGGTCACTGGAATCCGCACGATACAAGCCGGTCCATGCAAGAAGAAGTTCGTGTCCATCCCACGCGACATCATCGACATGAACGCCGAGAAAATATTGGTACGGCATGTCTGCTGGGGGTGCCAGGCCAGAAATGCCCTGTGCCTGACCAAGCAAGGCACCGGCGCTCGTAAAGATGTACATCGCGCTGTTTTCATCAGATCCAGATAGTGAGAAGAAGTCGGTCCCCGTCCATACCGGCGGGATCATGTACGTGCTCCCCCCGTCCGGAATGGAAACCACTGGTGTCGGCTGGACAAGCAGGGTGCCATCCCGCCGCCAGCTCGACAGCATTAGGCTGGTCAACCCACTAGCCAGGTTTTGCTGCCAAATGGCAATGAATCGATCTCCTGTCCAGTAAAGCCAACCTGGTGTCGACTTGACGCCGGACGCTATCGTCGACGGCAACGAGGTAACCTCGCCTGCCAGATTAACCGTGACGAAGCGCAAGGAAAAAGTAATGGGATCGCTGGCTGTGTGC
>DASYQE010000379.1:0-3709 GCA_036005805.1 Candidatus Polarisedimenticolia bacterium
CTAGGCGTCTTCCAATGCGAAGCCGCGGTCCGTCCCACGGAACAGGGAAGATTCTCTCCCTCAAGTTGCCCCTCGCGGCCCTGGCCGTGCTCGTTCCTATCCTCGGGTTCGCGGCCTCGGCCGGCCCCTCGGCGGCGGCCGTCCTGGCGGCGGCCAGCGGGCAGGTGAACATCGAGCGGCCCGGCAGCGCCGCACCCCTGCCCGGCAGCATCGGCATGCGCCTGCTGGCCGGCGACACGGTGAAGGTGGGAGGCGGCTCCTCGGCGACGGTCTACCTCGCGGGCGGAGGGCTGGTCCGGGTCCCCGCCGGCAGCCGCATCGAGATCCCGGGCGAGGCCATCCCGGCCGGCGCGGCGGGAGCGGCCCCCGCGGCGGCGACCGGGACGACCCCGCCGCCGAGCGAGGTCTCGACCCTCGCGACCGCCATGTCGTCGCGCTCGGTCGAGGTGCTCGAAGCGGGCCTGTGGATTCTCAACGACCCGGACGGCAGCGTCCTGCTCAGCGCCATGCGCGGCGACGGCGAGGACTGGGGGGCGGCCGCCGGGGGCGTCGCCGAGCCGCTGTCACCGCGCTTCGAGACCGTCCTGGACACCCGCCCGCGCTTCGTCTGGAACGGCACGCCCACCTCGCGCGTCGTGGTGGCCCGCGGCAAGGAGATCCTCTGGCGCGGCGCCCCGACCGCCGCCGGCAACCTGATCCTCCCGGCCGACGGCCCCGAGCTGAAGCCGGGGGAGATGTACCGCTGGTGGCTCGAGGCCGAGACCCCCGGCACACCCCCCACCGAGTCGGTGCCCTTCCGCGTCGCCGCCCGCAAGACGATGACGGAGGCCGCCCGCTTCGAGAAGGAGCTGGAGGGGCTCTCCGCGGGGGACGAGGGGCCGGGCCTGGCGAGCCTGATGCGCTGCGGCTACTACGTCGAGGTCGGCGCCTGGAGCCGCGTGGTCTCCGCCGCCGCCGACCTGAGGCGCCGCGACCCCGCGTCCCCCGCCGCGGAGCGCGCCCTCGAAGGCGCCCGCCGCCAGATGCGCCTCGGGCCGGAGAGTCTCGCCCGGCTCGCGCCGGGGGCGCCGGTCTCCGTCCCGCCGTCCAGCACGCCCCAGAAACCGTAGCGCCCCCGACCGTGGCCCGCCTCATCCGGCACGTCGGCATCGTCGGCTGCAGCAGCGAAGGGGCGGCCCTGTGCTACCGCACCCTCTGCCTCGAGGCGGCGGCTCGCATGGGGACCCACGACCACCCGGAGGTCTCCCTCCACACCCACTCGCTCGCCGAGTACATGAAGGCGATCCATCGGGACGACTGGGAGAGCGTGGCGCGGCTGATGCTGTCGTCCGCCGAGAAGCTCGCCAGCGCCGGAGCGGATTTTCTCCTGTGCCCCGACAACACCATCCACCAGGCGTTCGACCTGGTGGCCAAGCACTCGCCCCTCCCGTGGCTGCACATCGCGCACGAGGTCGGGGTCGAGGCGCGCCGGCGCGGCTTCCGCCGCCCGGGCCTGCTCGGCACGCGCTGGCTGATGGAGGGCCCGGTCTACCCGAAGCGGCTGCAGCCGCTCGAGCTCACACCGCTCCTGCCGTCGCCCGCGGAGCGCGAGCGCATCAACACGATCATCTTCGACGAGCTGGTGCAGGGACATTTCAGGAAGGAGTCGCGCGCCGAGATGGCCGCGATCATCGAGCGTCTCAAAGAGAAGGGGGCGGACGCCGTCATCCTCGGCTGCACGGAGATTCCGCTCCTGGTCGGACCGGAGGATTCGCCTCTTCCGGTCCTGGATTCGACGCGTCTGCTCGCCCGGGCGGCGCTCAGGGAGGCCCTGGCGTCATGAAGAGACTGCGCTTCGTCACCTGCGACGTGTTCACCGATCGGCCGTTCGGCGGCAACCCGCTGGCGGTGTTCCCGGGCGTGTCCGGGCTCGACACCGCGACCATGCAGGCAATCGCCCGCGAGTTCAACTTCTCCGAGACCACCTTCGTCGAGGCGGCCACGACATCCGGCTGCACCTGCAAGGTGCGCATCTTCACCCCGCGCAACGAGCTGAAGTTCGCCGGCCACCCGACGCTCGGGACGGCGCACGTCCTCGCCCACTCGGTTCCACCGACCGCGTCGCCCGGAGGCCATCTCGATCTCGTCTTCGAGGAGGGGGTCGGCCCGGTGCCGGTGCGCGTCACCCTCGACGCGGGGCGGCCGGTGTTCGCCGAGCTCACCGCCGCGAAGCTCCCCGAGGCCGGTCCGACGCCGCCCGACGCCGCGACGCTGGCGCGCGTCCTGTCGCTCGAGCCTTCGGACCTCCTCGGCGGCGCGTTCACGCCGCAGTCCTTCTCGGCCGGCATCCCGTTCCTGTACGTGCCGCTGAAGTCGCGCGCCGCGCTCGAGCGGGCCCGCATCGACAAGCTCGCCTGGGAGGAGGCCCTGTCGAAGTACGTCGCGCCCGACTGCTTCGTCTTCACCTTCGGCGATGGCGGGCCGCTGCCGCAGCGCGCCGGCGCCGAGCCGATCGAGATCCGCGCCCGGATGTTCGCGCCCGCGGAAGGGATCGAAGAGGACCCGGCCACCGGCAGCGCCGCCGCGGCGCTGGCCGGCTACCTGGCCCCGCACGACGACGCGCGCGCCACGACGCTGCGCTGGACCGTCCACCAGGGCGTCGAGATGGGGCGTCCCAGTCTCCTGCAGGTCAAAGCCGAGCGCGGCCCGAAGGGCCTGGCGTCGGTGAAGGTCGGCGGCGCCACCGTCATCATGACCGAAGGGGAATTCATCCTGTCCTGATCGTCGGGGCCCAGCGGTCTCATCTCCGCAAATCCGGCCAAAGGTTCCGATCCTCGCAGCGGCGGAGGGTCCATCTTTCGCCGGAGCTCTCGCTGGATCGATGCGCGACCTTGGCCCTTTCGCCGACCCGCTGGGCGTTCTCGTCGAATCGGTGATGGATTACCGATCGACCCTCGTCGCCTGCCTGCTGATGGGCGCGGCGCGATGGCTCGAGATCAGGAAATGGAGACGGCTGTCGGGAGGACGCGCCCGATCCGGAAGTCCCTGGCCCATGGGCTTCTACTGGCCGGTGGGCGTGTGGGGTTTCCAGGCTCTTGGCGCGCTCATCGCATCCTTCCAGGGATGCTGGGTCGGCGCTTCGGAGGCGGCGGTCAGCGCCTATGTCTGGCACCGGGCGGCAGCGGCCGCGCTCTCCTGCGAGCTGGCGCTCGCCTTCTGCCTGGTTGCGTCCGACGTCGTGACCCGGGCGCTGACGGATTGCACGGAGGCGCGCTGGGCGATCCCCTTGCCCGCTCTCGCCATCGTGGCGAGCGTGGGGGTCGTCTACTCGTCGGTCCTGGTCAGCGGGGTCATCGAATGGCGGCGACCGGCGCCGGCGCCGATCTGGGAAACCCCGCCTGACGAAGAACCGTTGTCAGGCGCTTTCCTTCCACTTGATGTTGCAGCCGAGGCTCGGCTTCTGGTCCTCGGGGACCGGCGCGCCTTTGAGCAGCGCGTCGATCGCCCGGCGCAGATCCTGGCCGGTCACCGGGACGTCGTTGCCGGGGCGGCTGTCGTCGAGCTGGCCGCGGTAGACGAGCCGGCGATCCGCGTCGAACAGGAAGAAATCGGGCGTGCAGGCGGCGTGGTAGGCGCGCGCCACCTCCTGCGTCTCGTCGAACAGGTACGGGAAGACGTACCCGGCGTCGATCTCCTCCTGCTTCATCATCTCGGGTGAGTCGTCGGGGTA
>DASYQE010000380.1:0-4010 GCA_036005805.1 Candidatus Polarisedimenticolia bacterium
GGCGGTCCCGGCGGATTCGTCTTGTCGATCTTCTCGACCGGGATGAGCAGGTTGATGCAGTTGTTCTGGACGGTCGTGGACGCGCTGTTGACGAACCAGATGAAGTTGCCCTGGGACTGGAGGTTGCACGCCATGTTGCCGGTGTGAAAGACGTTGTCGAAGATGAGGAGCGTGCCAGGGGGGAGGCTTCCGAACCAGCTGATGTTGGAGGTCAGCGGGTTGCTGGCCGGATAGTTCCGAATGGTGCAGGGCCCGTCGATGTTGATGTTGGAGGGCGGGACCGGGTAGTTGACGAAGCCGTCGACGATGCCGCCGGCATCGCCGACGCAATCGATGGCCTGCGCCCGCGCCTCAGACGAGGCCCCGAGCGACACCGCGAGCAGGGCCAGCAGCAGGAAGAGGACCTTCCCGCCCCGCCGCTTCGCTGTGATCAACTCCGCGAACTTCATGGACGCCCTCGCTCCCACTCGCAACCCGGGGGACCGTGGCCGTCCACGTCGTGGACGTGATTCCGGCGGTCCCGCCGTCGTGAGGCCCTCCCCAGGGCCCGTTAGACCGGTGACTTTGCGTCGCCGCCTTTCGGCGGCTTTGCCTTTCTCAAAATCGCGTCTGAGTCAGTCGCTCAGGTGTTCCGCGTCCTCCTCGTCAGATCCTGGCTCCGCTCCGCTCGTCCCGCCTCAGGAGGCCGGCAGGAAGTCGATCGGATAGGAGATGGTGATCGGCGGTACGCCTTCCTTCGCGCCGAAGTTGATGGTCAGCGTGATCGCCACGACCTGGTCGGCCAGCATCGGGGCGTTCATGTCGGACGACTGCAGTTTGCAGTTCGAGACGCGTCCGTCCGGCTCGATGGTGAGCCGCAGGACCATCTGTCCCTTCAGTGTCGGGTCCTTGCGCAGCTCGCGGTTGTAGAGCCGGTAGAACTGCGCCTTGTAGCGGTCGAAGACGATCTGGATCTCCTCGTCGGTGCGAGCGGGGCCGGCCCCGCCGCGCGACAGAGGACGATCGCCTCCGCCGATCCCGGCGATCGAGCTGACCATCTGGCCGGGCTCGATGCCGGTGCCTCCGCCGCCACCGCCGGGGCCGGCGCCGGGGAACGCACCCCCGCCACCCCCACCCACGGTGCGCCGGAGCGAGCCCGCGTCGATGCCGCCGCTCGTTCCCGGCGTGTTGGTCGTCAGCGCGGACGACGGCAGGCCCGGACCCCGGTCGACCGCATCGCTGTACTTCGCGTCGCGGCCGAGGCGCGGCCCGGCCTTGTCCTTGGAGAGGGCGGCGAACTGGTTCTTGAAGGCCAGGATGCCCTGCGTGCCGATGGCGGGCTTCGCCGGCTCCGGCGGGCCGGGCGGAACGTCCTGCGGCCCGGGAGCCAGGGGCGCGGGGGCCGGGTTCTTCGGAGCCTCCGGCGCCTTGGGCGCCGGGCCCTTGTCCGGTCCTTTCGGAAGCGCCTGGACCGGCGGGGCCGGCATCGTCGCAGGCGGCGGCCGGTGGAAGACCACGTCCAGCTCCTTCGGCTGCGCCGGCGGGTTCAGGATCTTCGCGGGGATGAGCAGCAGCAGCAGCACCGCCGCGAGGTGGTACCCGACGCTCGTCATCAGGCCCCGGGGGGACAGAGTCCCGGAGGTCCTGGGCAGAGCCCCGGAGGCCCGGGTCACGCTCGTGTCCGATTCCACGGTTGTCTCCACGCCGTCACCTCAATCGGTGGTGAGGAATTCGATCCGCAGATCGTCGACGCCGGACCTCGCCATGTCGACGATCCGCAGGACGCCCTCGTAGTTCATGCCGTCCTCCGCGGCGAGGAACAGCACGTGCTCGTCCGCGGGCTTCCCTCCCAGGTACATGGCCACCTGCGAGGCGACCTCGGAGACGGGGATGTCCCTTCCGCCGAGGGTGACGTGACAGTTCGAAGGCAGCCCCTCGCCCGCCGGAGGATCGACGACCGGGCAGGTGGCCGGCGAGAGGCTCAGGATGAGCTGCGAGACCTCGGAAGGCGGCGGGCCGGGGGCGGCCGAAACTTTCGGCATCCCGACGTCGTAGCCCTCCAGGAGCAGCGGCACGACGACCATGAAGATGATCAGCAGCACGAGCACCACGTCGACGAGCGGGGTGACGTTGATCTCGGACTGCAGGGAACTCCCGTTGGTCACCTGCATGTCAGTCTCCCTTCTTCTCGGCGCCGTGCCTGGCGATCAGTCCGACGCCCTGGAAACCGGCCGCCTCGACCGCCTGCATGGCCAGGCGCACCTCGCGGAAATGCAGCCGCGCATCGCCGCGGATCACGACCTTCGGATCCGGCTCGTTCCCCACGGCGGCGCGCAGGCTGTCGGCGAAGGCGTCGGGCGGGACCGGCACTTCGTCGATCCACATGCCGCCGTCCTTGTCCACCGAGACCAGGATGCGGCCCCGTTCGTCCCCCTGCTCGCGCGGCTTCACCGTCTCGGGCAGGGCGACGTCGGGGCCCTTCCGCATCATGGTCGGGGCCACGACCATGAAGATGATCAGCAGCACCAGCACCACGTCGACGAGCGGCGTGATGTTGATGGATGCCTGCATCTTTCCGGGTTCGCCGAGTTGCATTTAGGCGGCCCTCGACGACTTCAGCGCCAGCATCTTGGCGTCGCGGACCTTCAGCTCCGGCACCTTGAACAGGCAGTTCACCAGCAGCGACGAGGCCCGGTTGATCTCGACGTGGAAGGTCTCGAGCCGGCCGGTGAACTGGTTGAAGGCGACGACCGCCGGGATCGCGACGAAGATGCCGAGCGCGGTCGCGACCAGGGCCTCGGAGATGCCGCCCGACACCGCCGCCATCCCGCCGGACCCGGTCGCGGCGATTCCCTGGAAGGCGTTGATGATCCCGACGACGGTGCCGAAGAGGCCGATGAACGGGGCCGTCGAGCCGATGGTCGCGAGGAAGCCGAGGCCCTTCTTCATGTTGATCAGGACCTCCGCCTTGGAATCCTCGAGCGCGCTCGTGACCAGCTCGAGCGATTCCGCGTGGGCGCCCCCGGCCTGGCGCACGCCGTCGTACTCGGCGGCGCCCGCCGAGACCACCTGCGCCACGTGCGAGTGCGGGTACTTGCGCACGGAGTCCAGCAGCTCCTGCACCTCGCCGCCGTGGAGGAACTTCCCGAGCACCGGCTTGAAGGCCTGCGACTGCTTCACGGCCGCGCGGAAGCGGCGGTGCTTGTCGACGATCATCCCGACGGAGAAGATCGACAGCATCGCAAGCACGCACATCACCGCGCCTCCGAAGAGGCCGACGTTCCCCAACAGCTCCGAGATGGTCATGACTTCCCCCCTTTCGCACCGTTCTGATGCGTCGTTGTAGGCGTGTTTGTGGACCTCAGTTCGAAATAGTTCAGGACCCGCATGAAGACGTCCTTGTCGATGGGCTGCCGCGAGTCGTCGAGCAGGGTCTGGATCCCCATCCCCTGGCCGATCTCCGAGCTTTTCCACGGGACGATGACCAGGGCCTTGGGCGCCTCCTGGTTCCCGAGGATCGACATCCCCAGGTTCGGATCGTCCTTGGGCTTCACGTCCGCCTGCGGCTCCGCCGCCTTGTCCCCGGGATCCGCGGCGGGAGCCTTGGCGTCCGTGGCCGGAGTCTTCGACGCCGCGGGCTGCGCCTTGGGCGCCGGCGCCCCGGTCTTCGCCGCCGTCGCGGGCGTCTTCGTTTCCTTCTTCGGCGCGGTCGGAGCGGCGGCCGGCTTCTTCTCCGGCGGCGGGTTCTGGGCCGGGTCGGCGGCCCCTGCGAGCGTCACTCCGGCCGCGAGCAGCAGGACGACGAACGGGGTCCGGGTCATTTCTTCTCCTTCTGGTTCGCGCGGTTGCGCAGGTCGGCGATCCACTTGGCGGGCTCCGCGTCGTCGGGAACGAGGCGGTGGTAGGCCTCGTAGTGCTCGATGGCGCAGCCCGGGTCGGACAGGTACAGGTCGCAGAGGATCGCCAGGTTCTTGTGCGCGTAGTGGAAGTCCGGGAACTGCGCGAGCGCCTCCTCGTAGCTGGCCCGCGCA